>JBGASI010000073.1:0-12168 GCA_044229815.1 Vicinamibacteria bacterium
ACCGTCGCGCTCAGCCCCTCGCGCCGCACCTCGACACCGAAGGCCGGCAGCATGCGCTCGGTGTGGTCGCGGCTCGGGCCGGGCTCGCTCACGCGCGTCTCGCCCTCCGCCTGCAGGCCCGCGAGCAGCACCGCCGTCTTCACCTGGGCGCTGGCGACCGGCAGGACGTAGTCGATCCCGCGCAGCCGGCCGCCGTCGATCGTCAGCGGCGGCCGGTCGGCCGTGGTGGCGACGCTCGCGCCCATGGCGCGCAGCGGGACCGCCACGCGCTCGACCGGCCGGCGCTGCAGCGACGCGTCGCCGGTCAGCACCGAGCGGAAGGGCCGGCCGGCCAGGGCGCCCGCCAGCATGCGGATCGTGGAGCCGGAGTTCTCGCAGTCGAGCACGGCGGCCGGCGCGCGCCAGCCGTCGACGCCAGCGCTCGCGACCGTGACGAGCGCCCCGTCCCGCTCGATCGCGACGCCGAGCGCGCGCAGGCAGGCGAGGGTCGAGGCGCAGTCGGCGGCCTCGGAGTAGTTCTCGATCCGGGTGCGTCCCTGCGCCATCGCGCCGAGGATGGCGGCGCGGTGGGAGATGGACTTGTCCCCGGGGAGGCGGAAGCGGCCGCGGAAGCGGTGGGCGGGTTGGATCCTCAAGGCTGCGCGCGATCCTAGCACGGCCGTAGAATGCGGGCCGCTGGAGGCCCTCGATGCGGGTGAAGAGCGTGACGGTCGCGGTCGCATTCCTGCTGTGGGCGGCGCCGGCGCGCCCGCAGGCGCCCGGCGCGGCCTTTCCCCCGGTGGACCGCTTCGCCGTCGTTCCCTCGCCGATCGGCCTGCGCGGCGACGTGCGGCCGCAGCAGTACCTCGGCGTCGTGGGCCCGCGCTCCGCGTGGCTCGGCGCCGAGACCGGCGAGGCCGAGCTGTGGGTCCACCCGCTGAAGCTGGCGAGCGGCTTCCACCTCGATTTCCGCATCCCGGAGTACACGGACCCGGTGCGCGGGAGAGACGTCGCGCGCACGGTCGAGGTGCGGCCCGAGGCGACGACGATCACCTACTCCCACGCGAGCTTCACGGTGCGCGAGCACGTGCTGGCGCCGCTCGACGAGCCCGGCCTGCTGGTGCTGCTCGAGGTCGACACCCGGCGGCCGCTCGAGATCGTGGTCTCGTTCCGCACCGTGCTGCAGTACGCCTGGCCCGCGGGCCTCGGCGGCCAGTACGCCTTCTGGAGCGCGGAGGACCACGCCTTCGTCCTCTCCGAGAGCCTGCGGCGGCGCAACGCCTTCGTCGGCTCGCCCTGGGCGAAGGCCGGCAGCGACCACCCCGCGCACGCGCTGCCCGACGCCCCGAGCACGTTCACGATCCCGGTGGACCCGGCCCGCGCCGCGCGCGAGCTCGTGCCGATCGCGATCGCCGCGGGCAGCGGCCCGCGCGCCGACACCGCTGCGGCCTACCGGCGCCTGATCGCGCGCGCACCCGAGCTCTACGCCGCACGGCGCCGGCACGCCGACGCGCTGCGCGAGGGCGGCCTGCGCCTCGACAGCCCCGACGACCGGCTCGACCTCGCGCTCGAGTGGGCCAAGGTGAACCTCGACGAGCAGACGGTCTGCAACCCCGACCTCGGCTGCGGCCTGGTGGCCGGCTGGGGCCCGTCGGGCGAGGGCGCGCGCCCCGGCTTCGGCTGGTTCTTCGGCGGCGACACGGCGATCAACTCGCTGGCGATGGCCGCCACCGGCCAGTGGGCGCCGGCCGCCGACGGGCTGCGCCTGCTGGCCCGGAACCAGCGCGCGGACGGCAAGATCCCGCACGAGGTGTCGCAGGCGGCGGGCGTCGTGCCCTGGTTCACCGACTACCCGTACGCCTACTACCACGCCGACACGACGCCGTTCTGGCTGCTGGCCCTGTGGCGGCAGTGGCGGGCGAGCGGCGACGCGGCGCTCGTCGAGGAGCTGTGGCCCGCGGCGCGCAGGGCCTGGGCCTGGTGCCTGCCGCACGACACGGACGGCGACGGCATCATCGAGAACACCACCGGCGGCCTCGGCGCGATCGAGGTGGGCGCGATCGGCGAGGACATCCACCAGGACGTCTACCTCGCCGCGGTGTGGACGCGCGCGGCCGAGGCCATGGCCGAGCTGGCAGCGGCGCGCGGCGAGGCCGACCTGGCGCGCGAGGCGCGCGGCCTGGCCGCGCAGGCGCGCCGCTCGCTCGAGTCGCGCTACTGGATCGAGGGCGCGGGCCGCCACGCCTTCGGCATCCTGCGCTCGGGCGGGACGAACGACACCCTGACGGTCTGGCCCGCCACGGCCGCCGCCTTCGGCCTGTGGGAGCCGGCCCACGGCGAGCGCACGCTCGCCGCGCTCGCCTCGCACGCGCTGACGTCCGACTGGGGCGCCCGCATGCTGACGACCGACAGCCCCCTCTACGACCCGACCCACTACAACATGGGCGCGGTCTGGCCCTTCGTCACGGGCTTCCTCGCGCTCGGCCACTACGAGTACCGCCGGCCCTGGGCGGCCTACCCGCTCGTCGACGCCCTCGCGCGCCTCGGCTTCGACTGGGCGCGCGGCCGTCACCCGGAGCTCCTCTCGGGGGACCGTTACCGGCCGCTCGACACCGCCGTGCCGCAGCAGTTCTTCGCGACCTCGATGCTCGCGAGCCCGATCGCCTACGGCCTGCTCGGCTGGGACGCCGACGCGCCGAACGGCCGCGCCCGGCTCGCCCCGCAGCTGCCGCCGCAGTGGGCGCGCCTGCGCGCCGCCGGCCTGCCGGTGGGGAAGGCGCGCGTCGAGGCGCAGATCGAGTCGGCCCCCGGCCTGCGGCGGCTGCGGCTCTCCGCGGTGGGCGGGCCGGTTGCGCTCGCCTACGAGCCGATCCTGCCGCCGGGCGCGCGGGACGTGTCGGTGTCGGTCGACGGCGCGCGCACGGCGAGCGCCGTCGGCGGCCCGTGCGGCGAGCGCGCCGGCCGCTGCGTGCGCGTCGAGCTGACGGCGCGTCCGCGTCTCGTCGAGGTGCGCTGGCGGGGCGGGCTCGAGGTGGAGCCGCCCACGGTCGAGCTGGCGCCGGGCCAGCGCGACGGCGGCCTGCGCGTGCTCGAGTTCGGCGCAGTCACCGGGGGCCACAGGCTCGTCGTCGAGGGGC
Source organism: Vicinamibacteria bacterium (assembly GCA_044229815.1). Classification (GTDB taxonomy): domain Bacteria; phylum Acidobacteriota; class Vicinamibacteria; order Fen-336; family Fen-336; genus DATBSL01. The sequence continues at coordinate 3,117 of JBGASI010000073.1, forward strand.
AGTCGAGCACGTCAGGGACGTTGCGGCTGCACGGCGAACCACCGCTCCTCGCCGAGGGCGCGACGTTGCGTCCCGTCCGCGCGGGTGTCACCGAGGCGAGCATCCCCCTGCCCGCCGGGCCGGGCGCGTTCACGCGCGCCGAGGTGCGCCTGCGGCGTTGAGGTCCGTGGTTCGCGCATGCCGCAGCGATTTGACGGTTTGATCGAGGCCATGCTACTTTTTCGCCGCCAGTCCGGAACGTCCAAGGACCTGAATTCGCTCGAATGACGAAGCCCATCGACGACCGGACGGTCAAGCTCGACGTCGCCAGCCGCTACGAGATGCTGGACGTCGTCCAGACGGTCCTGATCCAGCTCTGCCACCTCGTGGGCTTCGAGGACGACGCCGTCCACTACATGTCGGTGGCGGTGCGCGAGTCCGTCGTGAACGCCATCAAGCACGGCAACCGGCAGGACGAGGCGAAGCGCGTGTTCCTGCAGTTCACGGTCCACGACCGCGCGCTCGAGGTCGAGGTGCGCGACGAGGGGAAGGGCTTCGACCCCGGCAACGTGCCCGACCCGCTCGCCCCGGAGAACCTGCTCAAGGCCTACGGCCGCGGCATCTTCTTCATGCGCCAGTTCATGGACGAGGTGACCCACTCCTTCCCCCCGAAGGGCGGCACCGTCGTCCGCATGCTCAAGCGCGCCCCGGCGGCCTAGTCCGGGCCCTCTCCGGGCGCCTGCCGGCGCGGTTCCACGCGCAGCAGCGCGTTGTCGCGAACGCCCTTCGCGAGCACGTGCACCTCGATCGAGCCCATCACCGCGAGGCGCCGCTGCTCGGCGGGGCCGGCGAGCACCAGCGTCGGCCCCTTGCCGGCCTCGGCCAGGATCTCGGTCGCGTCCGTCACCTCGCGCACCCGGCCGTCGTTGTAGAAGTAGCCGGCCATCCACGCGGTCCGCCACGCCCCCCAGGCCAGCACCTCGCGGCCCATCGCCGCCTTGAAGAGCGCGCGCCCCGACTCGCGCCGGGCGAGGACCGGCGGCGCCACCAGCAGCACCAGCAGCAGCAGGCCGGCCGCGCCGATGCGCAGCAGGCGCAGCGCACCGGCGGGGTCGGGGCCGATGCGCCGCGAGACGAAGAACGCCACGACGAGGGCCCAGAACGCGAGCGGGATCGCCGAACGCCACTCGGGCTCGTGCAGCCGGAAGAGCGCGGCCGGGGTCGCGGCCACGCGCGCGGCCAGCACCAGGCCGACGAGCCCGACGACCCGGCCCGAGAGGTAGCGCTCGGGCGTCGCCCCCTCGCTCACCAGCCGGTCGGCCGCGCGGCCCGCCAGGATCGCGAGCGGCGGCACGCAGGGCAGGATGTAGCCCGGCAGCTTCGAGCCCGCGAGCGAGAAGAAGACGAGCGGCAGGCCGAGCCAGAGCAGGACGAGGAGGTCCGTGCGCGACGCGCGCGGCGAGCTGCGCCACAGGCCCGGCACGACGAGGCCCGACCACGGGAAGAGGCCCGCGAGCAGCACCGGCACGTAGTACCAGAAGGGCCCCGGGTGGTTGTGGATCGTGCTCGTGAAGCGCTGCACGTTGTGGTTCAGGATGAAGACGTCGAGGAAGTGGCGGCCCTGGTCGAGCAGGATCAGCACGTACCACGGCGCGGCCACCGCCACGAACGCGACGAGCGGCAGGGGGGAGAGCGCCTCGCGCAGGAAGCGCCACTGGCGCGTCGCCGCGATCCAGCCGCCGAGCACGAGGCCGGGGAGCAGCAGGCCGAGCGGGCCCTTCGCGAGCGCCGCGAGGCCGGCCGCCGCGGCCACGGCCACCCAGGCTGTGCGCCCGGCGCTGCCGAGGAGGCGCAGGCCGCCGAGGCCGATCGCCACGCTGACCGTGGCGGCGAGCAGCATGTCCATCGAGGCCGCGCGCGCGTAGGCGAACGGCAGCAGCGACAGCCCCGCGGCGAAGCCCGCGTGCAGGCCGGCGGCCGAGCCGTAGAGCCGCGCGCCGAAGAGCGCCGTCGCGCCGACGAGCAGCAGCGCGGCCAGCACGGACGGCACCCGCGCCGCCGCCTCGGTCTCGCCGAAGAGCGAGAAGGCGCCGCCCGCGAGCCAGTAGAAAAGAGGCGGCTTCTCGAGCCAGGGCTCACCCTGCAGCGTCGGCGTCACCCACTCGCCGGCCCGGTGCATCTCGACGGCGACGCGGGTGTAGCGCGGCTCGTCGGGCCCGAGCAGCGGGATCGCCCCGAGCCGGAAGGCGAGCAGGGCCAGGACGAGCGCGAGCAGGATCGCGGTCGGGCGGGGCGGCAGGCGGCGTGACATCGCGCGCATCCTAATGCCCCCCGCCACCCCTGTCATCCCGAGCCCGGTCCGTTGCCGGCTGGCGAGGGATCCGCGACGCCGTTTGCTAGAATCGCCTCTCCGAGGAGGTTCGGCGGTGAGCTGGCGCTACCTGGCGGTCGCAACCGAGGCCGTGCTGCGGGCCGGCCGCATCCAGCGCGAGCGCTACGCGAGCGGCGTCGCCGTCGAGTACAAGGGCGAGATCGACCTCGTCACCGAGGTGGACCGCGCCTGCGAGCTGGCGATCCTCGAGACCATCCGCTCGCGCTATCCCGGCCACGACGTCGTCACCGAGGAGACCGACCTCGCCCGCACCGGCTCGAGCCACATCTGGTTCATCGACCCGCTCGACGGCACGACGAACTTCGCGCACTCCTACCCGATGTTCTGCGCCTCGGTCGCCCTGGCGGTGAACGGCGAGATCGTGGCGGGTGCCGTCTTCGACCCGCTGCGCGACGAGCTCTTCACGTCGGAGCGGGGCGGAGGCGCGCACCTCAACGGCCGCCGCCTGCGTGTCTCCAGCGCAGACGCCCTGATCCGAAGCCTGCTGATCACCGGCTTCCCCTACGACCTGCACGACAAGCTCGCCGAGCGCCTGGCCCCGTTCAACCGCCTGGCCGGCCTCGCGCGCGCCATCCGCCGCGACGGCGCCGCGGCGCTCGACCTGTGCTACGTCGCCGCCGCCCGCGCCGACGGCTTCTGGGAAGTGATGCTCAAGCCCTGGGACATGCACGCCGGCCGCCTGATCCTGACCGAGGCCGGGGGCCGCGCCACGCGCCTCGACGGCGCGCCGCTCGGCCTCGGCCCGGACGGCGTCGTCGCCACGAACGGCTTCATCCACGGCCTGCTCGTCGAGGCCTTACGCGAGGACCGCACGCCGGCCGTCTAGCCGCACTGCGCTGGTGTAGCCCAACTGGCAGAGGCAGCCGACTTAAAATCGGCACAGTCTGGGTTCGAATCCCAGCACCAGCAATCACTGACAGCGTCGGTATGAATGGAGCATGAACGTTCGCTGGTCTAGGGGGCTGCACGACGTCATCGAGTCGCATCTTCCACCGCTACGGCATCGTCGATGAGTCGATGCTGAGCGACCCGTTCGCGAAGCTGTCGAGAGTAGGCGGGTGGGAACTGACGCGACCGCGTTGACGGGTTGGCTCGGCTCCTAGCTTGAACCCAATCCCGAGGCCGCGAAGGCCTCGGGGAGGATCGCCTTCACCAGGGCCGAGCGAAAGTGCCGGATGTTGCGCGTGACGATGAGATCACAGCCCGCTTCCTGGGCCGTCGCAACGGTGACAGCGTCCTCGAAGTCGGCCAGGGTCATCGCGAGCGCCAGGCGCACAGCCGAATCGGTGGCGGGCGCCACACGGAGCCGGGAGAGGAGTTGGACGAGAGCCTTCCTGGCGGTCGCCAGGCTCTTCTCCCTCTGGATCAGGCAGGCGATCGTCGTGACGGCATGCCCGGCGACGAAGCCTTCGACGACGCCGGTCCCGGCGAGATCGAGCGCGGCAGCAGACGCCCCGACGTGAGGCGCACGCAGGAGGATGACGTCGAGGAGGACGTTCGTGTCGTAGAGGACGCGCCGACTCACCGGTGGCGTTCCGCGAGGTGGTCGAGGTGAGCCTCCCGGAGGGCGCTGTCCGTTGCCGTTCGGCCCTTCGGCGCGGCCGCCACGCCAAGGAGTGACCGGGTCCAGTCGGAAAGCGGCCGGTCGGACTCGTCATCTGCCAGCCGCGCGAGAACGGACTCGACCGCGTCCGAGAGCGACACGCCCCGACGCTTCGCCCAGGACTTCGCGTTGACGATCACCCTCTCGTCGACCCGGATCGTCAGCTTCCGCTGCATGCCGTACCTCTCACCCTGAACTATACGGCACCGGTCCATGGCGCGCCCCGCCGGGGCTACGTGTCGTGGGGACACCTGTTCCGCGAGATCGAGCGGGTGCTCGAGCCTTAGCGCGTCGAGGGTTTGGCGTGCGCGTGTGGGCGGCCTCCCGTCCGTCCTGCTTGCGGGCGTCGGCGGCGACAGCGCATGATCGTCACGACGCGATGGGCCTGCGGAGGCTGGTGATGGTCGACCCGGTGGCGGAATGAGGACGCTCCGGCGGTACCTGCGCCCGCACGCGGGGCTCATGGCCCTCACGCTTCTGTTGGCGGGGCTGGCGCAGGTGCTGTCCCTCGTCGACCCGCTGATCTTCGGGCGCATCGTCGACCGCTACGCGCTCAACCCCGAGGGCCGGCCCGAGGCGGAGCTCGTGCGCGGGGTGCTCGGCTGGCTGCTCGTCGCGGCGGCGGTGGCCTTCGCCGCGCGGCTGGCGGGGGCGTTGCAGGACTACGCGCTGCGGCTGCTCACCCAGAAGATCGGCACCGAGATGTTCGACGACGGCCTGCGGCGCACGCTCCGCGTCTCGTTCCAGGAGATGGGGGACCGCAGCAGCGGGGAGACGATGGCGCTCCTGCAGAAGGTGCGCACCGACACCGAGCGCTTCGTCAACGCCGCGGTGAACATCCTCTACGCGTCGCTGGTCGGCTTCGGCTTCCTGATCTGGTTCGGCGTGACCCGCCACTGGCTGCTCATCCCGGTGTTCGGGATCGGGGTCCTCGTGCTGGGCGGGCTCACCGGCCTCCTCAGCCAGAAGATCAAGAAGACCCAGCGCGCCATCGTGCGCGAGACGACACGCATGTCGGGCGCGATCACGGAGTCGCTGCGCAACCTGGAGCTCGTGAAGAGCCTCGGCCTCACCCGGCAGGAGATCCGGCGGCTCCAGGGCTACACCCGGCGGATCTTCGACCTCGAGATGGAGAAGGTGAAGAAGATCCGCGGCCTCTCGCTGCTGCAGGGCACTCTCGTCAACGTGCTCCGCCAGTCGATCCTCTTCATCCTGCTCTGGCTCATCTTCCGCAGCGCCCTCTCGCCGGGCGAGCTGATCTCGTTCCAGTTCATCCTGAACACGATCTTCGGCCCCCTGCAGCAGCTCGGGAACGTCATCCTCAACTACCGCGAGGCCGAGGCCTCGCTGCAGGCGTTCGACCAGCTGCTGGCGATGCCCATCGAGCAGCGGCCGGAGGACCCGGTCGAGATCGGCGAGATCGAGAGCCTGAGTTTCGAGGGCGTGGTCTTCCGCTACCGCGGCGCCGCCGAGAACGCGATCGACCACGTCTCCTTCCGGGCGCGGCTCGGCGACACCATCGCCTTCGTGGGCCCTTCGGGCTCCGGCAAGTCCACCTTGGTGAAGCTGCTGGTGGGGCTCTACACCCCGACCGAGGGCGTCATCTCGATCGACGGTGTTCCCGTCTCCGAGTTGCGCTACAACCGCATCCGCCGGCAGATCGGCTTCGTCACCCAGGACCCGCAGCTGTTCTCCGGCACGATCCGCGAGAACCTGCAGTTCGTGAAGCCGGAAGCCAGCGACGAGGAGATGCAGGCGGCCCTGCGCCAGGCCTCCGCGGGCCCGCTGCTCGAGCGCTCGGGCCAGGGGCTGGACACGCGCCTGGGGGAGAGCGGACTGCGCGTCTCGGGCGGGGAGCGCCAGCGCCTGTCCATCGCGCGGGCGCTCCTGCGCCGGCCGCGCCTGTTCATCTTCGACGAGGCCACGTCCGCCCTCGACTCGATCACGGAGCAGGAAGTGACGGCCTCGGTGCGGGCGGTGTCGGGCAGCCGGCAGCACATGGTGATCCTGATCGCCCACCGGCTGAGCACCATCGCCCACGCCGACACGATCTACGTGCTGGAGCGTGGCCGCGTGGTCGAGACCGGCAACCACGGCGCCCTGGTGGAAGCCCGGGGCCTGTACTACGCCATGTGGCGCCAGCAGATCGGCGAGCGGGAGCCGGAGGCGCCGCGGCCTCGCCCTCTCCGACGCCAGGCGATGAGGAGCCGATGAGGCACGCCCGCCAGATCTACCTGGGCATCGCGCTGTTGACGGCCGTCCCCCCGAGCCGCTGCGGGAACGAGTGCGACTTCCTCGAGCGGTGCCAGGGCAACGTGCGGCAGACGTGCGGCGAGGGTGTGGACCAGTGCTGGAACCGGCACGTCCGAGAGGAACCCTGCGTCTCGCCGAACGACGCCTGCGCGGCGGTCGGAGGCGGGACGACGTGCGCTCGGGCGCCGATCACCGCGTGCGGCCCCGCCTACGTGCCGACCTGCGCGGGCCGTGTGCTCCTCGAGTGCAGTTCGTCGCCGGAGGGTGTCGTCGTCGCCGTGGACTGCTCCATGGCCGGGCAGACCTGTGGGGCCGGGCCATCGGGCCGGGCGGCCTGTGTGCAGGCGCCGTAGGCGGGTAAACCAGAGGCCCGCACCTTGCGAGCGGCCTCATGGACCGCCGGAGCTAGACCGGCAGCTCCCAGCCGCGGCGGTACGTCGGCCTGAGGAATGCGTCCGCCTGCGGCGCGTTCGTCGCCTTCATGTTCGCCGGGTCCCAGCGCAGCATCTTGCCCGTCCGCAGCGCGACGTTGCCGAGGATCATGAACTCCGTCAGCCGTGCGCCGTAGGCGAAGTTGCTGCTGGCCGGCGGGCCGCCCTTGCAGGCGCGCAGCCAGTCGGCGTGGTGGCCCGGCACACGGGCAAGCGTCTTGGCGGGGCGAACGTAGCTGCGGTGCAGCTCCAGGGGCAGCAGCCGGGGCATTCCCGACCAGCCGGCCGCGGTGATGAGGCCCTTCTCGCCGACGATGATGATGCCGTTCTCGTCCTCGCCCAGGCGCTGTTTCGGGTCGTCGGGGTCGATACCGGGCGGCGTCGGCGGCATGAGGCCGCCGTCGTACCAGTGCACCGTCAATGGTCCTCGCTTGGCGGTCGCGGCGAAGCGCCAGGTCACGTAGACCCCGCGCGAGCACAGCTCCTGATCCACATCGCCGTAGGCGGTGGCCTCGATCGTCTCCGGCGTCGCGAGATCGAGAGCGTTGAACGCGGGGTCGAGATGGTGGATGCCCATGTCGGGCAGCGCGCCGCCGCCGAAGTCCCAGAAGCCGCGCCAGCTGACGGGGGCGTACGAGGGGTGCCACGGACGCTCCTTGCGAGGCCCGAGCCAGAGATCCCAGTTCAGTCCCGGCGGGACCGGGTGCGTGCCCGATGGCGGGGTCGCGGGCCGCCAGATCACGCCGAAGGAAGCGGGAGAGCGGTTCCAGGCGTGGACCTCGCGCACGGCGCCGATCGCCCCATCCCAGATCCACTCCGCGGCCTGGCGGTGGCCCTCGCTCGAACGGCCCTGGTTGCCCATCTGGGTGGCGACGCCGGTCTCGGCCGCGACGCGGGCCATCTGCCGGGCTTCCCAGACGCTGTTGCTGAGGGGCTTCTCGCAGTAGACGTGCTTGCCGGCCTTCATCGCCGTGATCGAGACGTAGCCGTGCTGGTGGTCGGGCGTCGCGACGAGGACGGCGTCGATGGCCCTCTCCTTCTCCAGCATCACGCGGAAGTCCTCGTGGACCGCGCAGCGGAAGCTCGGCGTCTTCGCCGCGTACGTGTTCTCGATCTCGGTCCTCGCCGCCGCCCGCCCCCCCTTGCCGCCGTAGTAGAACGCGCTGAGGTCCCACGCTTCGGCCGGGTCGGCGACGGCGATCACCTGGCAGTCGGTCTCCTGGAAGAGCGCCCGGGCGTTCGTCAGGCCCTGGCCGCCAGCGCCGATCAGCGCGACGTTGACCTTGTCGCTCGGCGCGACGAAGCCAGGCCCGCCGAGGACGTGCCGCGGCACGATGGTGACCGCGGCGGCGGCCGTGGCGGTGGTGGCGAGGAACTGGCGGCGGTTGGCTTGCGTGGTGTCGTCTGTACTCACGGCTGATTCTCCTGGCGCGCTGTAGCGGCCCGCGTGCGCACCCGCAACTCTACATCCGTTGAGTGCGCTCCCCACGCCCAGCACCCGCTCGGGGCGATACTGCGCGTGGCCTGCAATCTTCTTACAGCGGTCATTCCAATCAAAGGGCTCATTGGAGCGGAGCGACAGACCCTATACAGTCCCGCCCGCGGAGCCCGACCGATGAAGCCAATTGCCCTGGCGTGCGTGGCCGTGTGGTGCGCCGGTTTCGTGTCCGCCATCGCGTACGCAGGAGATTCCTGGCCGCCGATTGCGCCCGAAGTGTGGGCGCTGAAGGAGGACGGCGCCACGGGCACGAGCGGGGCGGTGGTGCTCGAGAACCGGATCGCATTCCTGGTGAACCGGATCCAGTACACGTACCGCGTGCGGGTCCTCAGCGAGGCGGGCCGCGACGCGGTGGAGTTCCCGGCGTTCACCAGCTCCGCCCACGGGTTCGACGGGCGGACGGTGCGTCCCGACGGGACGTCGGTCGCCTTCTCGGAGAAGAAGGACTTCCAGACCGTGACGGTGAAGACGCGTTTCGGGTCGGGCACGGCGACGCGGCTGGTGCCGCCAGGGGTCACGGGGGACTGCGTGGTCGAGCTGCGCTGGTTCGAGTCGGCGCTGGACGCGGTGGGGCCGTTGCCGCCGGAGTACGGGTACTTTCACGAGTGGCCGCTCGGGGGGCGCTATCGAACGCTCGTGACCGTCGTGGACCTGGGCCGTGCGTTCGCCTGGGCGTACGAGCTGGCCGGCGTGGACGCGTACAAGCCGGAGGTGAAAGAGCGCACCTACACGATCCGCAACCTGCCCGGGCTGGAGCCGGCGCCGCTGAGTCTCGAGTCGCTCCGCGCGCTGCCGAAGTTGACGGTGTTCTGGCAGCCTGACGATCTGCGGCCCTACGCGCGGGAGGGTGGAGCGTCGTACTGGAACGCCGTGGGCCGGCTCGTCTACAAGGACTT
>JBGASI010000630.1:0-2648 GCA_044229815.1 Vicinamibacteria bacterium
GCGCCCGTCCCGGCGACGATCTGGTCGATTCGCGCATCTCACCGTCCATTCAGCACGACCCGTGCCGCGGGGGTGTGATTCGCATCACGTCCGGGCAGCGGTCCCGTCCGGCCAGCTCGACATCAGGGGGCAGCGTAACTGCAATGATAACCGCTCGCTGCGGGTCCCTGCACACGGGTTGGCTGCCGCGAGCCGCTGGTCCGCGGCAGGTCAGGCGCGCGTGTCCTGCGCCCGCGTCGTCCGGATTCCGGACAAAGGTTCAGGCTTCCTCGTCGGCCGCGGCGAGCCGGGCGCGCTTCACCGAGCTGCGCACCTTCTTCTGGCGCAGGCGCCGCTCGACCGCGCCGCGGCTCGGCTGCGTCAGGCGCCGCGGCCGCGGCGGCCTCAGCGCGCGCTCGACGAGCTTCTGCACCTTGCCCCGCGCGTCCTCCAGGTTGCGCGACTGATCGCGCGTCCGCTGGCTGGTGAGCAGCAGGCGCCCGTCGGCGTCGAGGCGACTGGCCGCCAGAGCGACGAGCCGCGCGCGCGCGCCGGGGTCGAGGCCGGCCACCGCCGCGAGGTCGACGCGCAGCTCGACCTTCGACGCCACCTTGTTGACGTTCTGCCCGCCGGGGCCCGAGGAGCGCACCGCGCGCCACTCGAGCGCCGCCGCCGGGACGTGGACGCCTCTCGCGATCCGGATCGGTTCGCCCATGCAGCGACCGTAAGCCCGAGGTCGCCCGTCGGTCAAGGCCGCACCCGCCAGCCGCGCCGCCCGCTCGCTCGCTCGCGCTGCCCATCGGGCCTAGAATCCCGGTGCCGCACCGTCGTCCCACCACAGCCGTGCTGCACCTGGGCGACGAGGCAGGAGGCAGCCATGGCGAACATCGCGATGCTGGGGACCGGGCTGATCGGGCTGTTCTACACGATGAGCCTCACGGGCAAGCGCAGCCGGGACCGCGTGGTCGTCGTGTACGGACGCGACGCGGCGAAGACGCGGGCGTTCGCCGAGCGCTGGGGCATCCCGCGCTGGACGACCCGGCTCGAGGAGGCCGTGACCGACCCCGAGGTGGACCTCGTGGTCGTCGGGCTGCCCAACAACCTCCACCACGCCGCCGTGCTCGCGGCCGCTCGCGCGGGCCGCGGCGTGCTGTGCACCAAGCCGCTCGCGCGCACGGCGGTCGAGGCGGCCGAGATGCTGGCCGCCGTCGAGCGGGCCGGCGTCTTCCACGGCTACCTCGAGGACCTGGTGTTCACGCCGAAGACGACCAAGGCGCTCGCCTCGGTGCGCGCGGGCACCATCGGCCGCGTGCTGTGGACGCGCTCGCGCGAGGCCCACCCGGGTCCCCACAGCGACTGGTTCTGGACGAAGGAGCTCTCCGGGGGCGGCGCGATCATCGACATGGGCTGCCACTGCATCGAGATCGGCCGCAACTTCGTGGGCAAGGACATCCGCCCGCTCGAGGTCGTCTGCTGGGCGGCGACGCAGGTGCACCCGGTCGACGCCGAGGACTCGGCGGTCGGCCTCGTGCGCTACGCGAGCGGCGCCGTCGCGCAGTTCGAGGTCGCCTGGACGTTTCGCGGCGGCATGGACCTGCGCGACGAGGTCTCCGGCACCGACGGCACGATCTGGCTCAACCACTGGCTGCGCACGGGCTTCGAGATGTTCTCGGCCCCGGGCTCGAGCGGCTACGTGGCGGAGAAGGCCGAGAGCGAGTCGGGCTGGCTGTTCCCGGTCGGCGACGAGACGGCGGCGCTCGGCTACGACGCGATGTTCCAGGTCATGCTCGAGGCCTTCGAGCAGAAGCGCCCGGCGGCCGAGAGCTTCTACGACGGCTACGTCGTCAACGCGATCATGGACGCCTGCTACCGTTCGCTCGAGACGCGGCGCTGGGAGCGGGTGGCCCTCGAGGACTGGCGCGGCGCCTCGGACGCCGGCAACACGATCGAGCTCGAGACCTTCGAGGACCGCTACTGGCTGATCAAGCGCGAGCGCATGCCGGACGGGCGCCGCAAGCTGATCCTGAAGGACCGGGTGAGCGGCGAGGTCGTCGAGCGCATCGAATAGCCGGCGCTAGTTCGACTCCCAGCTCCCGTACATCGCGTTCGGCAGCACGAAGAAGCGGGCGCCGAAGGCGGCGAACGCCTCGTCGGCCTTCGCGCGCAGCGCCTGGCCCTGGCCGGGGAAGTCGTTGATGTTGTCGCCCAGGAAGGCCACGACCTCGAGCGGGGGCAGGCCGAGGGGCGTCGTGCCCCGCGCCACGGCCTCGAAGCGCGGGTTCTTGTCGCTCGGCCCGTCCTTGCACAGCATCGCGTCGTACGGCAGCGCGGCCGCCTTGAAAACGGCCTCGGTGTCCGGGCACTCGGTCGCCGAGCGGTTGGTGACGATCGCGATCCGGCCGCCCAGCTCGCGCACGCGCGCGAGGAACGCGGCGGCGCCGGGCTGGGGCGGCCCCCCGCGCCGCGCCACCCACGCCCGCCAGCTGTCGCTCCGGAACGGCAGGCCCGCCCGCGACTGCTCGAGCTGGTAGGTCGAGTTGTCGATGACCGTCTCGTCGGCGTCGAGCACGACGGCCCAGCTGCCCTTCGCCCGCGCCGCGGCCTCGCGCTCGACGAGAGCCGTGGCCTGCCGGTAGACCTGCAGGAACAGCGCGCGGTGCTCGGCCGAG
>JBGASI010000074.1:0-12114 GCA_044229815.1 Vicinamibacteria bacterium
GAGTCGGCGACGATTCGGAAGGGGACGCGCCTGTCCGGGTGGCCGGCGAGCGCCCCGGCGGGGACGCGGCACCACTCGTAGAGCTGCCGTGCGTCCACGAGGTCGCTCATCGCGCGCTCGGGCGCGACGCGCGCCCCCGGCTCTCGGAGAACACCAGGACCTCGGCGATCTCGGTCCACGCCTCGAGGAAGAACGGGATCTGCCGTTTCAGCAGCCGCGCGTGCTCGGGGTCCGCCGCCATCCGCGCCGCGAGCGCGTGAGCCTCGGCAAGCGTCTCCAGCTCGCACTCCCACACGAGGGTGTGGACCGGGTCGCGCCCGCTCACCGGGCGGCTGCGCCGCGCCCGGGGCCAGCCCTTGCGCCGCTCGAGCGCGGCGAACTGCGCCTCGAGGGCCAGGAAGGCCGCCTCGTCGGCGGCGCGGAAGCGTTGCACGAAACGAAGCGTGTAGGCCATGTCACCCCCGCGGGCCGCCGGCCTTGCGCCGGCGCTCTTCCTCGAGCGTCGCGAACAGCTCGCGGATCTCCGCGACGCCCCGCACGGCGATCAGCAGCGAGATCACGCTGAACGTGGAGAACGCGACGACGAACGAAGCGAACCAGAACGCCTGCCAGCTCATGGGCGAGCCCCCGCAAGCCGCGGCCGGCCCGGCACGAGCAGCGAGCCCGCGACGAATCCCGCGATCGCCAGCCCCCAGCTCAGGTTGCCGGCCGTCGCCACGTCGAGCCCGAGCGCCGGCACCAGGTAGCCGAGCGAGGCGGCCGCGCCGAGCACGAAGGCCAGTGCGGCCCCCGCCGCCGAGGCGCGCCGCCAGTACAGGCCGCCCACGACCGCGATCAGCGTCGGCGCCATGAACAGGTTTGCGGTCACCTGCAGGTAGAAGTAGGCCGGGCCGGGAAGGTCGTAGACGAGGCTCCAGATCATGATGAAGACCGTGAGGCTCACGACGGTCACCCGCGTGAGCCGCAGGCGTGTCGCGCCGGAGAGCTCGCGGCCGGCGAGCGGGGCCACGATGTCCTGCGCGATGATCGCGCTCCAGCCGAGGAAGTAGCCGGCGTAGGTCGAGATCGAGGCCGCCAGCATCCCGGCGACCATCAGGCCGAGGAGGCCGCTCGGCAGCGTCGCGGCCAGCATCCAGGGCATGGCGAGCAGGCCAAGCTCCCCGCGCCTGTCCCGGGCGCGCTGCACGGCGCGCTCGGCGGCCGGGCCCTTCTCCTCTCGCGCGAGGCGCTCGACGAGAGCGAGCTGCGGCAGCGCGCGCTCGATCCGCCCCTCGTCGAGGTCCCGCTGGAAGCCCGCGTCGAGTCTCGCCTCGACCTCTTCGATCTGCGCGGCCCGCGTCGGGGCCGCGGGCGCCACGACGGGCTCGCTGCGTCCCCAGAAGAACGCCAGCGCCGCGATGCCCCAGACCATGGGGATGATCGCGCGGCCCAGGAACAGGAAGCCCGTGAGCGTGAACATCTTCCTCCCGGTCGCCGGGTCCTTCGTCGAGAACGTGCGCATGGCGACCGACTGCCAGACCGTCATCAGCGCCACCCAGAGCAGCACCTGCCACAGCAGGAAGCCCCAGCCGAGGTCCGCGATCGGATTCATGCCCTGGCCGTCCATGTGGCCACGGACGGCGTGCACCATGGCGCTCCAGCCGGTCGCGCGCAGGCAGGCGATCGTCACGATCACCGTGCCCGTGGCCAGGAAGACGTACTGCACGTAGTTCGTCACGATCAGCGAGACCATGCCGCCGACCGCGGTGTACACGAGCGCGAGCACGAGCAGCCCGGCCATCGTCCAGCCGAGGTAACTGCTCGGGATCCCGGTGACGACCGCGAGGAAGCGCGCCTCGATGATCGGGAACACGCCGAGGTTGAGCGAGCCGCCGAAGGCCATCAGCACGCCGGCGAGGACGCGCACGGAGCGGCCGTAGCGCTTCTCGAAGTACTCGGGGACGGTGAGGATGCGCAGCTCGCGCAGGCGCGTGATCACGAAGCCCGTGCGGCCGACGAGAAGGCACACGGCGAGCGTGATCAGGCCCGTGACGAACGCGGAGAAGCCGGCGACGAAACCGAACTGGGCCTGGTACATGTACGTGATGATCCCGACCTCGGTCGAGAGCAGAGACGCCGCGCCCACGTACAGGCCCATGCCGCGGTTCGCGACCAGGTAGTCCTCGATCGTCCCGATGTAGCGCTTGACGCGCACGCCGATCCACAGCGTGGCGACGAGCGAGGCGAGCGTGATCAGCGCGTCGAGCAGCGAGAAGGGCGAGACGATGGCGGGGGCGTTCACCGCAGGTCCTCGACACGCGGCTTCTCGACGCCCGTCACGCCGAGCAGGATCGGCCGCGCGTTCGAGGGGCCCGTGGACCCTACAAGCGCCACCGACGCAATCGGCACGTCGGGCCGCGGGTTCGTCCACTCGCTGGCCCACACCACGGCGGCGCGCCCGTCCGGGAGCACCCCGGCCACGAGGGGCCGCGCGAAGTAGAAGGGCAGCCGCAGCCCGGCGCTCCACGCCCCGACGCTCTCGTCGTAGCGGATCTCATGGGCCTGCAGCAGGCCGTCCTCGTAGCGGATCTCGTAGAAGCCCAACAGCTCCGCCGACTCGCGCGGGAAGTGCGTCTGGTCGCCGGCGTGAACCCCGGGACGGCCCTCGCCGGTCGCGGACTGCACGAACACGAGCGACGCGAAGCGGCCGCGGATCGGCAGCTCCGCTCGCGTCGGCGCGTCTCCGGGCCGGCGCGCGACGAGCACTGCCGAGCGCCCGCCCCAGCGCGCGGGATCGGCGATCGCGTAAGGCAGGCCTTCCACGTAGTGCCGGCCCGGCTCGAGGCCCGAGAGGTCCCAGCCGTCGCCCGCAGGCGCGTGGTTGAAGCCGGAGACGATGTCGAGGACCGAGAGGCGCATGGGGTCGGCGCCGGAGGAGGGTGGCGGCCGCGAGGAGACGAGGCCGCGCACCCCGGCAAGCAGCTGCCCCACGTGCTCCAGCGCATCCTCTTTCGTCGGGTCCTGGACCGACCAGAGCAGGTTCGCGCTGTAGACCGCCTCCGGGACCTGCAGCCGGCCGAGTACGTACTCCTCGAAAGCGCCCCACGACGAGACCTCGCCGCCCCGCGCCCCGAAGCGCGCCACGCGCGCGCGCCAGTCCTTCTCCTCGCTGCCGGCGAGGTTGCCGATGATGAAACGCCAGTTCAGCCTCCGGAAGGTCGCGTCGCCCTCTTCGCCCGACCAGTTGAAGATCCCGATCTCGCGCGTGCCGGCCGCGACCAGCTCGCGGGCCGAGCTGGTGTCCGGCCGCTCGTAGCGCACGACACCGCCCTCGGTCCACTGCTTGCCGACGCGGTTGTGGCCGTCCACGAAGTGGTCGCCCCACATCCAGGTCTCGAGGCCCTTCTGCTTCAGGTGCGCGTGAATGCGCAGCACGTCCTGAGCGAACAGCGCGCCCGTGTCCTTGCCCCGGCAGCGCGCGCAGAAGGCGCCGGCCCGCCACTCGTCGTGGCCGATCTGGACGCGCGCCGGCTTCAGCACGTCGAGGTACTCGTCGAGCACGTCGAACAGAATGCGGTAGGACTCCGGGTTCGACGGGCAGTACGAGTCCGGCCACGGCATGTCCGGGTCCTCCGCCACGTCTTTGCGCGCGGAGGCGATGTAGTAGGCGTGGGACAGCGATTGCACCTCGGGCACGATCTCGAGGCCGAACAGGGAGGCCCAGCCGGCCAGGCGGCGCACGTCGTCCTTCTCGATGTAGCCGCCGCCGCCGACGCCGACGTGCAGCGACGCGGCGAAGCGACGCGCCGTGCCGAGCGGGATGCCCTCGCCGAGCGCCTCCATCGTCTCGCCGTGGGCGTACCACTCGGCGACCGTGCGCTTCCAGCCGGTGCTGATCTCCGGGTGGCTGTCCAGGCGCATGCCGCCGCCCAGCTCGAGCACGATGCCGTTGTACTTGTAGCGCAGCAGCACGTCGCGCATGTAGCGGCGCGCGAAGTCGAGCTGGTCCCGTCCGGGCAGGTAGAGGTGCACCCAGCGGATGGTCAGGAACGGCCAGTCGCGCACGCGCGCTCGCCGCACGGCGAGGCTCTGCCTGCCCCAGCGGTGAACGAGCTGCACGAACGAGGACACGCCGTATAGCGTGCCGCGGTAGTCGCGGCCCGCGACCAGCCCGCCCGACTCCGACACCTCGAGCGCGTAGCCCTCGGCGGCGTCCGGGACGGCGACGGAGGCGCGGGCCGCCGCCTGCGCGACGGCCGGCGCAGCGGCCTCGCCGACGAGCAAGGGCGTGCGTCCCTCCGGAGCCGAGCCAACGGCCACGGGGATCGCGACGCCGAACTGGTCGGCCAGCAGCTCCGCGAGCAGCCGCCCAGGGTACTGGGCGCGCGCGTCGCCCGTGGGCACGACGATCGTGGCGTCGCGCAGCAGCAGGCGCGCGTCCTCGACGTGCGCCTCCCGCGGCAGGGGCCAGATCGGGAACGGCGGCCGCGGCGTCCCGGCGGCGGGCTCGGGTGCGGCGGCCGCCGTCGACAGCAGGCACAGGCCGACGACGAGCGCGGCGAGGCCGCGGCTCGCCCGCGGCTGTCGCGCGCCGCTCACGGCTGGCGGATCTCGAAAGAGGCTTCCTGGCGTAGCGTCAGCTGCCCGACAGCGTCGGTCACGTCGAGGCGCACGAGGTAGGCGCCCGGCTTGTAGCCCGCGAGCGGGATCGGGCCGACGGAGGCCACCGCGTCGGCCGTCGTGAAGACGTCCTCGCCGCCGCGCGCGACCGGCTTGCCGTCCTTCAGGACGCTGTAGCGGGCCCGCAACGAGCCCTGCCGGGTCGCGGGGTCGAGCTTCGCACCGTGCACGGTCGCGACGACCAGGATCGAGTCCGTGGCCGCGAAGGCGTTGCCGAAGCGCGGGCGCAGCCGGCCCGGGACCACCTGGAAGGCGGCGTAGGGGTCGCGCAGATCGCCGGGCGCCGCCGCGGGTCCTCCTGCCTCGTCGGGGTAGATGACCAGCGGGCTGGCCACGAGCGGGCCGGCGCCGAAGTCCGGCACGTCGACCTCGAGCGTGGTCGACGCGCCCTGTTTCGCCTCCGGCAACAGCGCGGCGACCGTGACCTGGTAGCGCCCCGGCTTGAGCGCGAGGCCCCAGGACGCGACGCCCGAGCCGTCGGCGGCCGTCGCGAGCAGGCTGTCCCGCGCGCCGCTCACCGTGCCCGGTCCGCCCGCGGCCACGGCTCGCACGGCGAGCGAGACGGAGGCCGGGGCCGCCGCGCCGGCCGGCGGGGCCGGCAGCCCCACGAGTCCCACCACGAGCGCCTCGCCCTTCGGTCCGCGCATCACGAGCTTCGTCTCGGCGGCGAGCGGGAAGTCGCTCCGCGGCGTCGTCAGCAGGTCGATCGCACCGGCGGTGTTGCCAGCCGGCGGTCCGTAGGGGAGGAGGTGGCCGTCGGGCCCGCGGCGGTAGCCGATCTCCGGTCGCACGACGAGCGCCTCGGCGGCGCGCCGCAGGTCCTGGTCGAGGATGCCCCCCTCCACGAAGCGGCAGTCGGAGTCCAGCGCGATCGGCAGCTCGGCGCGCGTGAACTTGAACGCCCGGCCGGGCCTGTCGCGATAGACCCAGGTCTCCGCCTGCCGGGAGCCCTCGCGCGTGAAGGCCTGGTTGTCGAAGCGCGTGCCGGTGGACTGGCCCCGGATCTCCTCGGGCCGCCCGAGCAGGACGAGCACCTGGCCGCAGCCGGTCTCCGCACCCTTCTCGTTGGGGTAGCTGAACAGCTCGTCCGCGCGCGCCCAGGTCGCTCGCGCGGCGTCCTCGAACTCGTTGACGGCCGTTCCGGGGCTCGGGTCGCGGCGCGCCCAGAAGAGGCGCTGGAACTCGGCCTTGTCCTTGTCGTCGCGCAGCTGCTTCCACAGGGCCTGCTCTTCCGGGAGCAGGAGCAGGCGCACGAGCCGGGGAAAGCGCCCGGCGTCTTTCTCCGCCGCTCCCGCGGCCCGGACGAGCCCGGGCGCCGGCAGCAGGGTGAACAAGAGGACGAGGCGGGCGCAGCGCGAGGCCATGGCTTCCTCCCTGGGCATCGACCCGGGTTCGGGCACAGCATACTCTCAAACGCTTTCGTTTGATATTTTTCTCTTGCGTTTACCTGCTATTTGCCCCTATCTTGCCACCGGTAGCCGGTCATCAGTGGGTTGAGCCAGGGTCCGGGTCCAGGGCTCGGGCCTTGGCTCGCCCCGGCTGGAACACCCTCCGAGAGGCCCGATGACTCCTCCCCTGAAGGCCGTCGCACCGATCGACTTCGCGGTGATCGCGGCCTACATGGCGCTGATGCTCGGCATCGGCGTCTACGCGATGCGCTTCAACCGCGGCGCCTCCGACTACTTCAAGGGCGGCAACCGCATCCACTGGCTCGCGGCGGGCCTCTCCTCCTTCATGAGCGGCTTCTCCGCCTGGACGTTCACCGGCGCCGCCGGGCTCGCCTACCAGCACGGCCTCGTGGCGATCCTGCTCTACGTCGGCAACGCCTGCACCTTCCTGCTCGGCTACTTCCTCTTCGCGCAGCGCTGGCGCCGCGCCCGGATCGGCACGGTGATGGAGTACCTGGTCGACCGCTACGACGAGCGCACGCGCCAGGCGTTCTCGTGGACCACGATCTTCTTCCAGCTCTTCACCGGCGCCGCGATGCTGTACGGCCTCGCCGTCTTCGTCGCGCCCACCTGCGGCTGGCCGCTGTCGTGGACGATCGTCGGCTCGGGCGCCGTGATCCTGGCCTACTGCGTCGTGGGCGGGCTGTGGGCCGTCGTCATCACCGACTTCCTGCAGGCCGCGATCCTGATGCCGTTCACGATCGTGATGTGCGCCGCCTCGCTGGCGAAGGTCGGTGGGCTCTCGGGGCTCGCGGCCGGCCTGCCGGCGGAGTCCACCTCGCTCGCGCTGCCCCCCGGGCTCGGCTGGTCCTACGTGGTGTGCTGGACGGTGATGACGAGCTTCGGCTACAACACCGCCGCGATGGCGCAGCGCTACTTCAGCGTCGAGGACGAGCGCGCCTCGCGCAGGATCGCCCTGCTCTGCTTCTCGCTGTTCCTGGGCGGCGCCTTCATCTGGTTCGTGCCGCCGCTCACCATGCGCGTGCTGTACCCGGACCTGCGCGCGGTCTGGCCCGGCCTCGCGAACCCGCACGAGTCCTCGTACGCGCTCGCGGCGCTGACCCTGCTGCCGAGCGGCCTCGTCGGCATCATGCTCGCCGCCATGTTCAGCGCCACGATGTCGAGCCTGTCCGGCGTCTTCAACATGCACGCCTCGATCATCTCGCGCGACATCTTCCCGACGCTCTTCCCGCGCCGGGCGGGCGAGGCGGAGAAACTCACCGTGGCCTGGGCCGCGACGTTCGCGGTCGGCGTGGCGATCGTGGCGATCGCGCTCGCCATGGCCGCGGGCCGCCACTCGGTGTTCGGCGCGATGGTGACGTTCAACACCGTGATGTCGCTCGCCTACGGTCCCCCGGCGCTGCTCGGGCTCGTCGTGAAGCGCACGCCGGCCTGGTCCGGCCTCGCCTCCTTCGGCGTGGCGCTCGCGCTCGGCGCGGTCGGCAGCTTCGTGTACGGCTGGGGGCTCGTCGCGAACGTGCTCGTCGTGGTCCCGGCCTCCGTGGCCGTCTTCTTCCTGAGCCGACTCTGGCCCGAGGCGGGCGAGGCCCAGGCCGCCCGGCGCGAGGATCTCTTCCGGCGCCTCGACACGCCGGTGGACGCCGCGGCGGAGCTCGGCGACGGCCCCGACCCGACCGCGCAGGTCTTCCGCTTCCTCAGCCGCACCACCGGCCTCGTGGGCCTGCTGTGCCTGCCGCTCGCCTTCACCGCACCGACCGAGGAGCGCGCGACCGTGATCGGCTACGTCGTGCTCACGCTCGCGCTCGCGGCGTCGCTCGCCCTGATCCGGGGCTCCCGGCCCTCGCCGGCGCCCGTCGCCAAACCCTGAGCCGAGGAGGCCGAGGATGAGACGCACGCCCATCTGGACCCTCGTGGCCGTCCTGGCCGCGGCCCCCGCCGCGCAGGCCGGCGTCGCCTCGCTGTGGGCCGTTGGCGACGGGGAGAAGGTCCCGCACGACGCCGTCGCCAGCCCGCTCGCACGGGGCAACGCCGCCTGGGACGGGACGAGCCTGCGCCTTTTCGCGGCCCGCAACGAGATCGTCGCCTTCCAGGTGATCGTGCAGGCGGACGCCGCCGGCCTCGCGGCCGTCGAGCTGACCCTGCCCGAGCTGCGGCTGGGCGCGTCGCGGATCGTCTACGCGCCGCCCGCGACCGATCCCTCCCTCTCGGCGGGCCGGCCGATCCAGCTGTTCTCCGTGAACGACATGCACGTCGTGGAGACGACGCGGGCCTCGTGGTCCTGGACGCCGGGAAGCCCGGCCGCCCCGAAGCGGACGATCGGCTGGCAGCCCGTGCAACTCGTGCCGGAGAACGCGCGCCCCGGCCGGGGCGGCTTCCCGCTCCGCGTCGCCCCGGGGCAGCTCGCGGCCTTCTGGGTCGAGGTGTACACGGGCCGCGGCCGTCCCGCCGGGACGTACGCCGGCACCGTCACCGTGACGGCGGACGGTCAGTCGCGGGCGCTGCCGGTCGCGCTGCGCCTCTTCGATTTCGAGTTGCCGGACACGAACAGCCTCGACGTGATGGCGTACTACGAGAACGACCAGCCCGTGCTTTACCAGGGCCGCAACCTCGACCCGCAGTACCACCGCCTCGCGCACCGTCACCGCGTGGAGCTCGTCCACGCCTACGACGAGGCTGCGGTCGCCGCCGCGCGCGGCCGCTTCTCGGGCGAGGACTTCCGGCCCGCGGCGGGCTACGAGGGGCCGGGCGAGGGCGTCGGCAACCGCATCGTGCCGGTCTCGTTCTATGGCCCGGGTCCTGCGTTCGAGACGAAGGCCGGCGCCTGGCAGCGCTCCGACGCGTGGATGCGCTTCGTCGCGGAGACGCTGCCGGGCGCGCGGACGTTCCTGTACCTGCCCGACGAGCCCTACCCGCGGGACTACCCGAGTGTCCGCGCCTACGCCGAGCGCGTGCGCTCGAACCCGGGCCCCGGCGGCAAGCTGCCGCTCTTCCTCACGAAGGCGATCGTGCCCGAGCTCGAGGGGATTCCCGACATCTGGTGCATCCCGCCTCAGGCCTTCGACCTGAAGGCGGCCGCCGCCGAGCGGGCGCGGGGTCGGAGCATCTCCTTCTACAACGGCGGGCGCCCGCAGGGGCCCTCGCCGATCATCGACGCCCCGGCCACGGAGGCGCGCGCGCTGGCCTGGGCCGCCTTCAAGCACGATGTCGACCTGTACTTCTACTGGCACGTCGACCACTGGCGCCACAACCGCCAAAAGCCGGGCGAGCGGCGGCAGGACGTGTGGAAGAACCCGATCACCTTCGACAACCGCGGCCAGCCGCACAAGCCCGTCGAGGACCAGGGGTTCATCAACGGTGACGGCGTCTGGCTCTATCCCGGCGAGGAGAAGCTGCACCCGGACGAGGACCGCGGCCTCGCGGGGCCCGTCTCGACCGTGCAGCTCGCGAACCTGCGGCGGGGGCTGCAGGACCACCAGTACCTGACGCTCGCCCGCAGGCTCGGGCTCGAGGCCGAGGTGGGCGCCGCCCTCGTGGCGGTCGTGCCGAGGGTCTTCTCGGACGCGGGAGAGACGGTGGGCTTCGCCGAGACCGGCGACACGTACGAGACGGCGCGCCTCGCGCTCGCGCAGGCGATCGAGGCCCGGCTCGCGAAGGAGAAGAAGTGAAGCGCCTCCGTCTCGCCGCTCTGGCGGCGGCCGTCCTCGCGCTCGCCTGGTTCGGTGTCGCGGCCGGCTCGTCCCCGGCCGTGGCGCCCCCCTCGGCCGTGCGCCATCCCCGCCTGCTCGTGGCGGAGCGCGACGCCTTCAGCAGCCTCGAAGCCCTGCGCGCCCGCTGGGCCGCGGGCGCGCGCCCGTCGGACGACCTGCCCGGCCACGCCCTGGCGTACCTCGTCTCGGGCGACGAGTCCTTCGCGCGCCGGGCCGTCGAGGAGCTGCGGGCCGACCGGCCCACCGGCCTCAAGGGCTCGAGCGCCTACGTCCGCTACCTCAACCGCGCGCTCGCGTTCGACTGGCTGCACGGCTATTCGGGCCTCGACGACGCGCTGCGCGACGCCGTCGCGGCCGACCTGCTCGCGGGGGCGCAGCGCATGCTCGCGCTGCCCTCGCTCGCCGACCCGTCGCAGGCCTCGTACCACAACCACAGCGTGCGCGAGCTGGCGCTCGCCACCGTCTCGCTCGCGGCGATCGAGGGCCACCCCTCGGTCGAGGCGCGCGCCGAGCCGCTGCGCCTGCAGGCGAGCCGCGCGCTCGACAACATCCTCGAGACGAGCGAGCTCGTGGACCCGCTGGGCGGCTACCACGAGTCCACCGACTACATGCGCATCACCTGGGCCCCGCTCGCGCTCCTCGCCGAGATCCGCCGCACCGCAAGCGGCGAGGACCCGGCGCGGCGCTGGGGCGTCTTCCGCAACATGGGGCCCACCTACCTCTACAAGGTGTTGCCGGACGGCAGCGAGGCGCGCGACGACGACGACGAGTACCCGCACCTCGACGGGCTCGACAACGTCGTCCTCGGCTACGCCGTCCACCGCTTCAAGGACCCCTTCGCCGCCTGGTACCTGAGGAAGAGCGGCTGGCTGCCCGAGCGCTGGACGCTGCCGGTCCTGCAGTTCCTGTGGGACGACCCGGCGGTCGAGCCCCGCGACCCCGCCGCGACGAGCGAAGCGGAGCTGCCGCGTCACCGCTGGTTCACCGGCATCGACCACCTGGTGCTGCGCAGCGGCTGGGGCAAGGACGCCACCTGGATCGAGTTCGCCTGCGGGCCCTACTTCGCGAAGCACGACCACCTCGACGCGGGCCAGTTCGTCGTCTACCACAAGGGCTACCTGGCGATCGACGCCGGCGCCGACTACACCGACACCGAGAGCCCGCACTACCTCAACCAGTACCGGCGCACGATCGCGCACAACTCCGTGCTCGTGTACCAGCCGGGCGAGCGCTTCTTCTGGGGCGAGAACAAGTGGGAGGCCGCCAACGACGGCGGCCAGCGCATGGACTCCTCCCGCTTCTGGAACAGCGTGCGCAGCCTCGAGGACTGGCGCCACACGCGCGACCTGTGGGACCGCGCGCGGATCGAGGCGGTCGAGTCGCTCCCGGGCGCCCTCTACTACGCGCGGGGCGACGCCACGCGGGCCTACCAGCCGAGCAAGCTCGCGCTCTTCCGTCGCGAGCTCGGCTGGCTGCCGTCGTCGAACCTGCTGTTCGTGCTCGACCGGGTGCGCAGCGTCGATCCCTCCTACCGCAAGGCGTGGCTGCTGCACGGTGTCGCCGAGCCCGCCGTCGAGGGAGCGTCCGCTGCGCCCCGGGCGCTCGGCCAGGGCGGCACTCTGCACAAGGACGCGCGCGTCTTCACCTTCGCCGACGGCGACGGCCGGCTGCGCGTGCACGCGCTGCTGCCGCGGGCGCGCGAGGTCGTCGTGCGCGGGGGAGACGGCTTCGACTTCTGGACACCGGGCGACGCGCGCGGCGGGCCCTGGGGCTCGGGACAGAACTGGCCGCTCGAGCCGCCGCAGGGCGGGCCGCTGCCGAGCGACCCGTATCTGCGCCGGATGTGGCAGACCTTCTGGGGCGGCGAGATGACGGCCCTCTCGCCGTCGAACCGCCGCGCGGTGGTGCCCGGGGGCTGGCGGGTCGAGGTCTCGCCGGCCGAGCCCGCGCGCGAGGACCTCTTCCTGCACGCGCTCGAGATCGGCGACCGCGCCGCGCCGGTCCTCGACGTGCAGCCGATCGACGGACACCGGCTGGCCGGAGCCGCCGTCGCCGGGGACTCGGTCCTGCTCTTCGCGACCGGGCGCACGCTCGACGAGGCGGAGGCCACGGTCCCCGACGTCGCCACGCGCGCCCTCGTGCTGCTCGGGCTCGAGCCGCGCGCCACCTACGCGCTGCAACTCACGTCCGGCTTCGCGCCCGGCGCGCCGGCCTGGACCGCCACGGAAACGGCCAGCGACGCGGGCGTCTTGCGCCTGCCCTGGCAGCAGAAGGACGGCCGATTGCGCCTGCGGCGCGTCGCCCCGTCCAAGGAGGAGTCCCGATGACGCGAGTCTCCC
>JBGASI010000631.1:0-2644 GCA_044229815.1 Vicinamibacteria bacterium
GACGCGCTGGCCGGGCGGGTGGCCGGCGTCGTCACCGCGCCCCTGCACAAGGAGTCGCTGAAGGCGGCCGGGCACCCCTGGCCGGGCCACACGGAGCTTCTGGCGCAGGCCGCCGGCACGACGGACGTGGCCATGATGTTCGTGGGCGGCGGTCTGCGCGTGGCGCTGCTGACGATCCACCGCTCGCTGCGCTCGGTGCCCGACGCGATCGACGGCCCGCTGGTGGAGCGGGTCGTGCGCCTCGTCCACCGCGAGCTACCGCGCTTCGGCGCGCGCGAGCGGCGGCGCATCGCCGTCTGCGGCGTCAACCCGCACGCGGGGGAGAACGGGCTGTTCGGGCGCGAGGAGCTCGAGGTGCTGCAGCCCGCGGTCGCCGCGCTGCGGGCGGCGGGCATCGACGCGGTCGGCCCGCTGCCGGCGGACAGCGTCTTCCCGAAGGCGGCGCGCGGCGCCTACGACGCCGTGATCGCCGCGTACCACGACCAGGGCCTCGTCCCGGTCAAGCTCGCGGCCTTCGGCTCGGCGGTCAACGTCACGCTCGGGCTGCCGTTCGTGCGCACGTCCGTCGACCACGGCACGGCGTTCGACATCGCCGCGCGGGGCACGGCCGACCCCGGCAGCCTGCTCGAGGCGATGCGCCTGGCCGTCGCGCTCGCGGGCGCAGCGGGTTAGACTCGGCGCGATGCGACCCCAGCCGACGTCCCGCTCGTGCTTCGTCTGCGGCCGGGAGAACCCCGTGGGCCTCAAGCTGAAGTGGCTGCAGGACGAGGTGACTGGGGAGATCCGCGGCACGCTGACCCTGCCCGACCACTTCAACGGCTACCCGGGCGTCGCCCACGGGGGGATCGTCGCTTCGGTGCTCGACGAGACGGCGGGGCGTGCGATCCTCGTCGACGGCGGCTTCGAGGACCTGATGGTGACGGCCAAGCTGGAGGTCGTCTACCGGCGGCCGACGCCGACAGGCGTGCCGCTCGTGGCCGTGGGCCGGCTGCTGCGGCGCAGCGGGACGCGCGCGGAGGCCGAGGCGGAGCTGCGGCTGCCGGACGGCACCGTCACGGCACGCTGCAGCGTGCTGCTGGCCCGTCCGCCGGAGGAGATCCGCTCGCGCTGGGACGCCGAGCGCGAGCACTGGCGGGTCGACCCGGCCTGAGGTCTCGCCGAGGCCGTCTTGACGCTGGACGGCTTGCTGCGCAGAATGGCGAAGAAAAAGCGAAACTCGCTCCACCTCCGCCATGCCCGTCGAGCTCCACGCCGCTTCCGCCTTCTCGTTCCTGCGCGCCTCGTCGCTGCCCGAGGACCTCGCCGCGCGGGCGCAGGAACTCGGCTACTCGGCGCTGGCGCTCGTCGACCGCGACGGCCTGTCGAGCGCGCCGCGCTTCCACAAGGCCGCGCGGGCGCTGGGCCTGCGGCCGATCGTCGGCGCCGAGCTGACGCTGGCGCAGGGCGGTGTCCTGCCGCTGCTCGTCGCGACGCGGCGCGGCTACCGTAACCTGAGCCGGCTGATCACGCTCATGAAGGCCGGCGTCCCGAAGGGCGAGGGCCGCCTCGCGCCGTGGATGCTCGAGGGCCTGACGGAGGGCCTGGTGGCGCTGGCGGGCGTCGAGACGTTGCAGGGAGAGGGCGCGGGGCCGCGCCCCGACAGCGACCGCCTGGCGCGGCTGCTCGAGGCGTTCGGCCCCGGGCAGGTCGTGATCGACGTGCAGCGCCACCGCCGGCGCGAGGCGGAGGCCGCGAACCAGGCCCTGCTCGAGATGGCCGACGCGCTGCGCCTGCCGGCCGTCGCCACGAACGGCGTCCGTCACGCGACCGCGCGCGGCCGCGCGCTGCTCGACGTGCTCACCTGCATCCGCGAGGGACGCACGCTCGCCGACGCGGGACGGCTGCTGGCGCGAAACGCCGAGCGGCACCTGAAGCCGCCGGCGGCGCTGCGCGCCCTCTTCGCGGACCGGCCCGACCTGCTGCGCAACGCCGAGGAGCTCGCGGAACGGCTGACGTTCACGCTCGAGGACCTCGGCTACCGCTTCCCCGAGTACCCGGTGCCGGAGGGCGAGACGCAGTTCTCCTACCTGTGCCGGATGACGGACCTGGGAGCCCGCGAGCGCTACCGGCCGTACCACGAGAAGGCCCGCCGCCAGATCGAGCGCGAGCTGGCGCTGGTCGGCAAGCTCGAGCTCGCGGGCTACTTCCTGATCGTCTGGGAGCTCGTGAACTTCTGCCGCAAGGAGGGCATCCTGGTGCAGGGCCGCGGCTCGGCGGCCAACAGCGCCGTCTGCTACAGCCTCGGCATCACGGCGATCGACCCGGTCGGCATGGAGCTGCTGTTCGAGCGCTTCCTCTCCGAGGAGCGCGGCGAGTGGCCGGACATCGACCTCGACCTGCCGAGCGGCGAGCGGCGCGAGCGGGTGATCCAGCACGTCTACGAGCGCTACGGCGCCGCGGGCGCGGCGATGACCGCGAACGTCATCACCTACCGCGACCGCAGCGCCTCGCGCGAGATCGGCAAGGCCCTCGGCATCCCGCTGCCGGAGATCGAGCGGCTCTCGCAGCAGATGCGCCGCTTCGAGTACGTCGAGCCCGGCGACACGCTGCTGGCGCGCCTCGGCCGCGCGGGGCTCGACGACGGCGAGCCGCGGCTGCGCCTGTT
>JBGASI010000075.1:0-12083 GCA_044229815.1 Vicinamibacteria bacterium
ATCCCGACTACGACCAGCTGCGCCGCTGGGAGCTGTCCCCGGTGCCGTTCGGAGACGACGGCCGGGCGTCGGGACACGCGGCCGACTTCCTGCGGACGATCGAGACCGTGGTGATCCCGTTCGTCGAGCGTGAGTACCGGGCCGATCCGTCCCATCGGGTGCTCGGCGGCGCCTCGCTCGGGGGGCTCTTCACGCTCTACGCGATGTACACGAACCCCACGCTCTTCTCGGCGTACATCGCCGTCACGCCGGCGGTGGTGGTGGGCAACGACTGGCTGCTCGGCTACGAGGAGGTCTTCGCGAAGTCCGGCCGGCCGCTCCCGGTGCGGCTCCACGTGAGCGGCGGCGGAAACGAGTCCCCCGGGTTCCTGGGCGGGATCCTGCGCCTCAACCAGCGCATCGCCTCCCGCAAGCACGAGGGCCTCGCCTACGAGTTCCGGATCATCGACGGCGAGCGCCACGCCGGCATGCAGCTCGAGGCCTACACGCGCGGGCTGCGCTTCGTCCTCGCGCCGCTCGCGCCGGAGACGGGGCCCGCCTCGCGGCCCTGAACGGCAAGGTCGCATGACCGGGGCTCGACGTCCCGATGGGACCCCGCTCCTACGCCGGCATCGCCGCAGGGGCTCGTGACCGCGGGCGCGGTTCCGCCACAGAATCGGCCAGCCGGAGGGAGCGGCCGGAAGGAACCCGACTCACGCTGGGAGCGTCACGATGCGATCGATCCTCTTCACCCTGTCGGCCGGCCTTTTGTGCGGTTCGGCGCTGGCGCAGCAGGCCAACGTCAACCTCGACTCCAACCCGCAGAAGAACAGCGGGAAGCCGGCCCCCACCAACGTCCTCGGCGCCGAGTACCCGCGCGTGACGGACGACTCGCGCGCCGTCTTCCAGCTCAAGGCGCCCCAGGCGCAGCGCGTGCAGGCCGACATCATGGGCACGAAGTACGACATGGTGAAGGACGAGAGCGGCGCCTGGACCGTGACGACGCCGCCCCTCGTGCCGGGCTTCCACTACTACCAGCTCGTGGTGGACGGCACGTCGATGAACGACCCCGCGAGCCGCGCCTACTTCGGCGTCGGCCGCGACTTCAGCGGCATCGAGATCCCCGAGAAGGGGGTCGACTACTACCTGCCCAAGGACGTGCCGCACGGGCAGGTCCGGACGCTGTGGTACCGCTCGTCGGTGACGGGCGACTGGCGGCGCTGCCTCGTCTACACGCCTCCGGACTACGACGCGAGCCCGTCGCGCCGCTACCCGGTGCTCTGCCTCCAGCACGGCTCCGGCGAGGACGAGACCGGCTGGACCGAGCAGGGGCACGCGCACTTCATCCTCGACAACCTGATCGCGGAGAAGAAGGCCGTGCCGATGATCCTCGTGATGGACAAGGGCTACGCCGGACGCGCCGGCCAGGCGCCGCCCTCGGCCGCTCCGCCGACCGTGGTGAACGGCACGATCCGCGTCGGCGGCCGCCCCGGCGGCATGAACGCCTTCGGCGACGTGGTGATCAAGGACCTCGTCCCGTTCGTCGACCGGACGTTCCGCACGATCGCCGATCGCGAGCACCGCGCGATGGCGGGCCTGTCGATGGGCGGCAACCAGGCCTGCCAGATCGCGCTCGGGAACCTGGACACCTTCGCCTGGCTCGGGATGTTCAGCGGCACCGGCATCGGCCTCAGCACCCAGCCGTTCGATCCGAAGACGGCGTTCGGCGGCGTGTTCGCCGACGCGGAGTCGTTCAACCGGCGCGTGCACCTCGTCTGGATCGGCCTCGGCACCGCCGAGCCGAACCCGTTCCCCGGCAGCATCAAGGCGTTCAAGGAGTCGCTCGACAAGGGCGGCATCCGCTACGTCTCCTTCGAGTCGCCGGGCACGGCGCACGAGTGGCTGACCTGGCGCCGCTCGCTGAACGACTTCGCGCCGCGCCTCTTCAAGTGAGCCTGGAGGAACATTGACGCCCTCGTCGAAGAAGCTGGCCATCGCCCTCGTCGCCTCGCTCGCCGCCGCTCAAGCGCCGCTCGTCGCCGCGCAGGAGCACGCGCGCGTGAAGACTCCCGCTGCGCCCGGGGAGCAGGCGCCCCCCGCCGATCCGGGACAGAAGAACTTCGGCGGCCCCATCGTGCGCCCCGGGACCGGCGGGACGCGCCCGCCCGCTCCGCCCCGCTGGCCGGCGCCGAAGTTCGGGACGGTGCCGCTCGCCGAGCTCGTGATGAGCGACCCGTTCGTCTACGCGGACGAGAAGACGCACACGTACTACCTGATCGGCAGCGGGGGCCGCCTCTACAAGAGCCCCGACCTGAAGCTGTGGACCGGCCCGCACTCGGTCATCGACCTCACGGGCACGTGGATGGACGGGCACTTCGTGGCCGCGGCCGAGATCCACCCCATCGGCGGGAAGTACTACCTCGCGGGCACGTGGAACGACCACGGCCACCTGATCGAGAACATCCCGCGGCGGTACAACGTACCGACGAACCAGACGCAGCTTCTCGTCGCCGACTCGCCCGAGGGGCCGTACAAGCCGCTCGTGCCCGAGCTCGACTTCTGCCTCGGCCCCGGGAACTGGGACATCATCGACGGCACCCTCTATCAGGAGGACGGCACGACCTACATGGTCTTCGTCCACGAGTGGACGCAGATCATCGACGGCACGATCGCCTCTATGCCGCTCTCGAAGGACCTCACGCGCCGGACCGCCGAGCCCACGACCCTCTTCCGCGCGAGCGAGGCGGAATGGGCGAAGGAGATGAACAGCATCGGCGAGGCCACCTTCGGCCTGAAGATGCCGGGCTGGGTGACCGACGGGCCGCAGCTGTTCCGCACGAAGACGGGCCGGCTGGGGATGCTGTGGTCGAGCTGGGGCGATCGCCGCTACGCCCAGGGCGTCGCCTACTCGACCTCCGGCAGCGTCAAGGGGCCGTGGGTGCAGGAGAAGGAGCCGCTGATGGGCGACAACTCCGGCCACGGGATGCTCTTCCGGACGTTCGAGGGGACGCTCCTCTTCATCGTCCACCACGCCGAGGGCAACGGGCCGCGCAAACCCCAGATCTGGAACGTCGACGACTCGGGAGACAAGCTGCTGCTCAGGGACCGATACGGCCTCTGAGACGAAGGGAGACCTCATCATGTCCGACGCGGACTCGAGGAATCGCCGCACGCTCGGCCGTCGTGATCTTCTACTGCTCTCCGCCTCGGCCGGCGCGGGAGTCGCGCTGGGCGGGTCCGCGCAGGGCGCGGAGCGCGCGCGTCCCGGGGCGCGCGGCGAGTCGGCTCCCGGGAGTTGCGCCACCCCACGGTCGGCCGTGGCGAAGACGCAGTACGGGATGGTGCGCGGCTACGTCGAGGACGGCGTCCTCACGTTCAAGGGCGTCCCGTACGGCGCCAGCACCGGCGGCGAGAACCGCTGGCTGCCGGCCAAGCCGCCCGTCCCGTGGGACGGCGAGCTGCCCACGCTGACGTACGGCGCCAACTGCCCGCAGCGGCTGCACGACTGGTCGAGCGAGCAGACGTTCCTCCAGCAGTGGACGGACGGCTGGCAGAGCGAGGACATGCTCAAGCTCAACGTCTGGACGTCGAGCCTGAGCGGCAAGCGGCCCGTGATGGTGTACCTCCACGGCGGCGGCTACTTCTTCGGCTCGGCCTACGAGCTCGCCTCGCAGGACGGGGCGCAGATGGCCCGCCACCACGACGTCGTGTCGGTGACCGTGAACCACCGCCTCAACATCCTCGGCTTCTTCGACGTGTCCTCGATCGGCGGGCCGGCCTACGCCGACTCCATGAACGTCGGCATGACCGACCTCGTGGCGGCGCTGCGCTGGGTGCGGGACAACATCGCGAGCTTCGGCGGCGACCCGGGCTGCGTGATGATCTACGGCCAGTCGGGCGGCGGCTCCAAGGTGACGACGCTCCTCGGCATGCCCTCGGCCGAAGGCCTCATCCACCGCGCGTCGGCGCAGTCGGGCGGCGGCGGCAATCTCCCCACCGGCGAGGAGTCGAGCGACTTCGCAAGACGGGTGATCGCCCAGCTCGGCGTCACGGACCTCGCGGCGCTCCAGAAGATGGAGTGGGCCCGCCTGAACGAGGCCGGCATGGCCGTCGCGGCGAAGATGAACCCGCCGCCCGGCGCGGCCGGGCCGTTCGCGGTCCGGCGCGTCGGCTCCGGGCCGAGCGTCGACGGCCGCGTCATCACGCTGCGCTCGTTCTTCGACGGCGCCCCCGACATCTCGAAGCACGTGCCGCTGCTCGTCGGCTCGGTGAGCGAAGAGGGCAACTCGATGCGCTCCCGGCCGACCGAGGCGGAGTGGCTGACGACACTGACGAAGAACTACGGCGAGGCGAAGGCGCAAGCGCTGGCCGCCGCGCTCAAGAGGGCGCACCCGGAGAAGAGCATCCGCATGCTGTCCTACATGTGCAGCGGCGGCGGCCTGAACGGGCTCGGCATGCGCAACAACGTCACGCGCATGGCCACGATGAAGCACGAGCAGAAGGCCGCGCCGGTCTTCGCCTGGTACTTCACCTGGCCGTCGCCGATGCTCGAGGACGCGGGCGCGTGGCACACGGCGGAGCTCGCGTTCTGCTTCGACAACACCGCGCGCTGCGCCCAGGGCACCGGCAACGGTCCGCGTGCGCAGGCGCTGGCGCGGAAGATGGCCACGGCCTGGGCGAGCTTCGCCCGTACCGGCAACCCGAGTCAGCCGGGCCTCCCGTGGGCGCCGTTCGAGCCGGGTCGCTGCCCGACGATGGTCTTCGACGACGACTGCCGCATGGTCGACGACCCGGAGGCCGAGGCGCGAAAGATCCTGTTGAGCTAGGCGCCCGCGAGAGGGGCGAGTGCCACTCCGGAAGGAGTGGGCGAGGAGACCGAACATGAAGAGCGTGACACCCTTCGTCCTGACCGCCCTGGTCGGCCTGTCGTGCGCGGCGAGCGCCCGGGCGGCCGACACGACCGGGAAATACACCTACGTGATCGTCCACGGCGCCACCGCGGGCGGGTGGGAGTGGAAACGGACGGGCCAGTTCCTCTCCGACGACGGACACACCGTCTACCGCGTCACGCTCACGGGACTCGGCGAGCGGATGCACCTCAACAGCCCCGAGATCAACCTCCAGACCCACATCGACGACGTGGTCAACCTCATCCTCTTCGAGGACCTCCACGACGTCGTGCTGACCGGCCACAGCTACGGCGGCATGGTGATCACCGGGGTCATGGACCGCGTGCCGGACCGCATCCGCCACGTCGTGTTCCTCGACGCCGCCGTGCCGGACGACGGCACGTCGCTCTGGGACCTCTTCGGCGGAAGCGGGCCGCAGGACCCCACACGCTTCGCGGACGGCTTCATGCAGGTGCCCTGGGTCAAGGCCGGCACTCGGCCGCCCCACAACGTGAAGCAGTCGGTCAAGTGCTTCAGCCAGCCGGTCTCGTACAAGAACCCGGCCGCGCTCAAGCTGCCGGTGACCTACGTCGCGTTCGTGCCCAAGGACAAGTCGGCCGAGGAGCGGGCCAAGACGGACAAGAGCTGGCAGCGCGCGGTGGCGCGCGGCTGGACGATCCGCACCTTCCCGGGCGGCCACGTCGCACAGCAGGAGGACCCGCGCGGTGTCGCGACGCTCATGGAAGAGGCCGTGGGCGACGTGAACCGCCCCGCCGGCGCCGTCGCCAAGTAGCGAGCCGAAGCTCGCGCGGTCGCTTCCGAGAGCCTTCAGCGCGGCAGCTCGACCACCGTCGCGGCCGGGTTCTGGAAGACGACGGGGAAGGCCGGTAGCCGCGAGCGCGCAGCGTTCGGGGAACTGAGCCGGAGGATCAGGTAGGCCTGGGAGCCGGATGCCGCGACCTCGGCGAGGTCGGCGCTGGTCGGAGCTTCGCCGGCGAGGAGTCGATTGGCGATGCGCAATCGCCGGTCGACCAGCGTCTCGGAGTAGCCGGCGACGATCTTCAGAAAGATCCGCGGATCGAGACTGTATCCGTCACCGCCCTTGGTGGTGAGGGCCTTCACCTCCTCGTGCGCGGGCATGGCCACGAACAGGGCCCGTTGCCCGAAGACGGGCAGCGCGAGATCCGTGTCGACGAAGACGGCACGGGGATCGGTCTTCGTCCGCATCCAGGAATACAGGGCGCGCTGGTTCGGATCGCCGGGCTCGAACACCGTTCCCGACTCGAGGAAGTCGCGGGGGGCGTCGTTCCAGTCGCGTGCCTTGTGGATGCAGTCGAGCGCGAAGGGAATGAAGAACAGGGACAAGACGGCGAGGGCGGCCGGCAAGGCCCGCTGGCGAAGTGCGCGCAAGGCGGTGCCGCCCAGGATTCCCAGAGCGAAGATCGCCAGCAGCAGGAAGTTGTGCTGCGACCAGAGCGGAGCCATGAGGATCGCGAAAAGAACGAGGTTCGCGGCGACGCTGACGCACGTGATCGTCGCCGGCCTGCCTTGCGCACGTAGTGCTTCCCGGACGGGACGCCGGCCCCAGGCGATCAGGATCGACAGGGGCAGGAAGGTCACGACGATGACGACGAGATTCCTGATCAGCACGGGCGGGACAGCCAATTCCAGGGCCGGGCCGGAGCGTCCGGCCCTCAATTGCAGGAAGTACGGCAGTGCGAGCGCCACCGCCGCGAGAACGGCGCCGGACAACTGCACCGCGAGGCGCTTCCCCGGGCCGCCGGATCGCCACGCCACGACCACGACGACGAGGCAGAGCAACGACAGCGACGGAAAGAGGTACGGGTAGACGAACGCCACCGCCAGCAGGCTGGCGGCGAACGCGGCCAGACGCAGCGGACGGGGCGACTCGTCCTTCGCCAGCTGCAGAAGGAACAAGAACGCGATGGCGTACAGGGCAATGCCCAGGGGGAAGGCGGTGCAGCCGTTGAACTTCTCGAGGATCGGGGCGCCGCGCGGCTCTTCGAAGGGCAGGGGCAGGATCGCGCGCAGGGAGTCCTTGATCGGGTTGTCCGGGACGGTCTGGGTGAAGGTGAAGGCGTAGAGAGAGAGCGTCGTCCCGAACAGCGACGACTCGGCGTCGCCCGTGACCAGAAGCCCGATCTCGTACGTGGCGAGGAGAAGCGCGATGAGCGCCACGATGGACAGGAGTGCCGACGCCCAGAAGAGGGAGATTCCGAGCGTCTTCGCGATCCCGGCCACGACCAGGGCTCCGGCCCAGGGATAGGTGCCGGGCATCCCCGCGAGCAGCGGACTATCGGGCGGGAGACTGCCGTTCAGAATCTGGTAGGCGATGCCCGACTGGATGAACCCGTGGTACCCGTACACACGCATGCCGGGTGCAAGGAAGAACAGCAACGCCGGCGGCGAGACACCGAGGACGAGGAAGCTCCATTTCGGCGCGCCGAACCGGACCATCGCCAGGAGGAGGCTTGCCAGGACGACACTCAGAACCAGGGCGGGAATCATCATGGCCGCCTGAGTATAGGAGAGTCGGCTGGGAGTGCCGCGGTCGAGCTGGAGCGATCGCCGGTACGCCCAGGGCGTCGCTTGGTCCACTTTTCCGTAGTGGCGCAGCCTTCGCCGGACGTTGGTGCATCCCCGCTACCATCCGAGCCTGCGGAACCCGGGGGCCGTCCCCGACGTAGGGCATTCACGAGGATCCATGATCCAGGTCGAGGCCCTCGTGAGGGCGTATCGCGACGTACGCGCGGTCGACGGCCTCACGTTCGCCGTGGCGCCGGGCGAGGTCCTCGGCCTCGTCGGGCCCAACGGCGCGGGCAAGACCACCACCTTGCGTTGCATGGCGGGCATCCTGCCGCCGACCTCCGGGCGGCTTCGGATCGCCGGCTTCGACCTCGAAGCGGAACCGGTCGAGGCCAAGCGCCGCCTCGCGTTCATGCCCGACGAGCCCCGCCTCTTCGAGTACCTCACCGTCGCCGACCACCTCGCGCTCTCGGCGCGCCTCTATCAGGTGAAAGGCGCCGCCGAGAAGATCCGGACGCTCCTCGAGGAGCTGGAGCTCTCGGGACGCGAGCGGGCGTTCCCGTCGGAGCTGTCGCGCGGTATGAAGCAGAAGCTCGTCATTGCCTGCGGGCTTCTCCACGAGCCCGAGGTCCTGATCTTCGACGAGCCCCTGACCGGCATCGACCCCATCGGCATACGACGCATGAAGCAGACCATCCTGGCCCGCGCGAAGGCGGGAGCGGCGGTGATCGTCTCCTCTCACCTGCTGCACCTGGTCGAGGAGATCTGCGGCCGGGTCCTGATCCTCCACCGCGGCCGGTCGGTCCTGCTGGGCACCCTCGACGAGGTGCGGGCAGCCGCCGGGGGCGGCGACCTCTCCCTCGAGGACGTCTTCTTCCGCATCACCGAGGCGGCCGGATCCGCGTCCACGCCGCGCGAATGACGTCGACAGCGAGTGTCTTCGCGTTCCTCCTGCGGCGCACGCTCGCCGGAGCGGCCCGCCGCCGCCTCGCGCGGCTGCGCGAGCCGCGCTACCTCCTGGGCGCCATCGTTGGGGCGCTCTACATGTACTTCTGGCTCGGACGAGCCCTCCTCCGAGACGTCACGAACCCTCACGTCCTCGGTCCACGTCTCCAGGCCCCTCCCGCGGCGCTGGCGCTCCTGCTCTCGCTGGCCGCCGCCGCCGTTGCCGTGAACGCAGCCCTGCTCTGGGTCTTCTCCACCGCGCGTCCCGTCCTCCACGTGAGCGAGGCCGACGTGCAGTTCCTGGCGCCAGCGCCGCTGCCGCGGCAGGCCCTGCTCCACCTCTCCCTTCTCCGAACGACTCTGGCGATCGGCTTCGGCGCGTTGGTCATGGCAGCCTTCGGCCGTGGCTTCGTCCCCCAGTTCGGGCAGGCGTTCGTGGCGGCCTTCGTCGTGCTGTCGACGATGCAGCTTCACGGCCTGGGCCTCGCCTTCTGGAAAGCGCGCCAGGCCGAGGCGCCAGCAGCGACGCGACGCCTGATGCGCCTCGCGACCGTCGCCGTGGCCGCCGTGGGGCTCGCTGCCCTCCTCTGGATCGGCGTCGGGATCGACCGTGCCATCCGAATCATCGTCTCCACCCCCGACGCCCCCTCCGCCTTCCGCGTTCTCCCCGACGGCCTCGCAGCGTGGGCCTCGGGCTTCGTGCCCGTCGTTCTGCTCGCGCCCTTCCGAGCCCTGCTCGCGCCGGCCTTCGCGCCCGACACGCGGCACTTCCTCCTGGCGCTGCCGGCGGCGCTGCTGGTCCTGGCTGCGCACTACGCGTGGATCCTAAGGACCAACGCGCGATTCGAGGAGGCGGCCCTCGAAGGCGCGCGCCGACGCGCGGCGCGAGCCGAGAAACGCCAGAGCGGCCGCCTTCAGGAGCCGCCCTCGGAGGCGCGGCGCGCGGTCGTGCCGTTCGCCCTGCCGCCCCAGGGGAGGCCTGAGATGGCCGTGCTCTGGAAGAACCTGATGAGCCGGCGTCGGTCGCGGCTCCGCAGCGCAGCAGTCTGGTGGGCCGTCGCGACGGCTCTCGTCTTCGCGGCGTCGGCCGCGTTCGGTATCGCCTATGCGACGGTGGCCGGGCCTGTTCTGCTGGTCCTGGGCCTCGTCTGTGCGGCCGCTTCCGGCGCCGTGTCCCTTGCCCTGCCCATGGCCAGCCGCAACGACTTCCGCGAGGACCTCGAGAAGGCCGCGCTCCTCCGCGCCTGGCCGCTTTCGCCCACGCGGCTTGCCCTCGCCGAGCTCGCGGCTCCCTTCGTCACCACCCTCACGGTGGCGGGCATCATCCTGAGCGTCGGCGTCGCCGCGATCGCGGGAGGGCGCGTGGCCCTCGCCTGGCACGGACTACCAGGGGATGTCGCTGCGGGACGGGTGCCGGTGCAGTGGATCGCTCCCGGGCTCTTCGCCCTCGTCTTCCTGCTTCCGGCGCTCGCGGCGGCAGTGCTCGTGGTGCAGAACGCCGCCGTGCTCACGTTCCCCGCCTGGTTCCCTCCGGGTGGTCAGCGCCGCGGCATCGAGGCCACGGGCACGCGCCTCATCGCGTTCGCCGGGACGATGCTCCTCCTGATGATCGCGTTCATCCCTGCCGTGCTGGCCGGGTCGCTGGTGGCGGTCCTTGGCTGGACGATCCTCGGTCCGTGGTCGCTCGTGCCCGCCATGGCGGCCGCATCGCTTCCCGTCTGGATCGAGGCGGCCGCGGGTGTCGCCCTGCTAGGCCGGCTCTTCGCCCGCTTCGACGTCTCAGCCGAGTCCTGGACCTGAGACTCGGCGGCGTCGACGTCGTCGGGATCGACTCTGCATGCTTCCGAACGACGGTGACCGGGGGCCCGGGCTGCGGTTCACGCCCGGCGGCCGCCGCAGCGAGGCGATGTAGGCCAGCGCCTGTCCGGCCGCGCGCTCGAACGCCTTCGGCGAGCGGGTGATCTTCGTGATCAGCATCCCGCCCTGCATGACGGCGATGCACAGGTCGGCGAGCGCGTCGGGGTCAGCCTTCGCGTCGAGCTCGCCCGCCGCGCGCCGCTCGGCGAAGAAGCGGCCGAGCGTCGCGCGGGCCCACTCGAAGAAGAGCCGCACGTCCTGCCGCAGGAGCGCCTGGTCGTCGAGGACGTCGTTGCCGATCGTTCCGATGGGGCAGGAGCGCTGGAAGCCGACGTCGCGCTGGAAGGCCAGGTAGCCCTCGAACCAGCCAGCGAGCTCGTCCCAGGTCCGGACCTCGTAACCGGTGGGGGCCTGACCGCTGCGGATCACCTCGACGAGGTACTCGAGGACCGCGTGGACGAGGCCACCCTTGGTGCCGAAGTAGTGGGAGAACTGGCCCTTGCCGGTGCCGGAACGGTCGAGGACCTTGTCCACGCTCGTGCCGTGGACGCCGTAGAGGTGGAAGAGGTCGAGGGCGGCCTCGATCATGCGCGTGCGGGCGTCGGTCCGGGGCCGGTGGCTCACAATCCCTGTACCGCATGGTAAAGCCGCGCTCCGGACTGGGGCAACCGTACGCGTTCAAAGGCCGGTTGACTTCACGGCGGCCCTCGACGACCATGTTTGTACCACTCAGTACAACTATCGACGGACGGCGGATGTGAGTCCGGCTGCGGGAGGCGCCATGAAGACGCTCGTCACCGAGTTCATCAGCCTCGACGGTGTCGTCCAGGCCCCGGGCGGGGCGAGCGAGGACGCCGACGGGGGCTTCGCTCACGGCGGATGGTCGATGAAGTACTTCGACCCCGTCGTCATGGGCGGGCTCTTCACCGAGCTCGCCCGGCAGAGCGGCGCGCTCCTGCAGGGACGCCGCACGTACCAGTTGTCGGCCGCCGCCTGGCCCAGCCGGTACGTCCGCGCGCGATAGTCCGCTTCCGCGGCCTGGTCCACTCCAAGGAGGAGAGATGGTGTCTGGCGAACCGACGTCGCAGAAGGCGCTCTTTCGGAAGGTTGCCCTGGCGGTGCTCGCCGTCGTCGGCCTGGCTCGGCTCGGGCTGTCGCTGTCCGGCGTGCCGGACGGCGTCGTTCGATGGCTCTCGATGAACGTCGTGGCGTGGCTGGCGGCGTTCGCCTGGGGCGTGGTCGCCCGCAGGAGCGGCGGGGGCTACCGCCGGCTCCTGCCGTTCGCGTTCGCGCAGGCGCTGGTCTTCCACGGTATCGCCGTCCTCGGAATCCTGCTGACCATCGCCGGCCTGCCGAACATCTACGGCGCGCCGGAGTACAGCGGCCCGGCGGCCCCGAACCAGTGGCTGCACGCGGCCGCCCACCTGACGGTCGGCATGCTGGCGGTCACCCTGCTCTGGTGGGGGGCCTCGTGTTTGTCGTTGTTCGTCGCGCGCAAGCTCGAGCGGGCAACGCCGCCGGCCTGATCCGCCCGGGGCGGCCTCAGCCGAGGTCCACCACCTCGACCGACATCGGCTCGAGCGCGTGTGCTCCGGTGTCGAGCCACGCGTCGCGGCCGGCGGGGCGGCACCTCACGGAGGCTTCCATCGGCGCCGAGAGCAGGTTCAGCAGGAAGACGACCGAGCGCCCCTCGTGGCTGCGCAGCGAGGTCCAGACGTTGGGGTTGGAGCACTCGACGCGCGGCGCGGCGCCGAGGCGGCGGGCGAGGGCCTGCAGCATCGCCGCCTGCTCGCGGTTCGAGTGCTGCCAGCGCAGGCCGAGCAGGACGACCTGACCGCCGCCGGCCGGTCGCAGCTCCCAGGCGAT
>JBGASI010000075.1:12123-19506 GCA_044229815.1 Vicinamibacteria bacterium
GGCGGTTCGGCGAAGAAGACGTCCCGCTTCGCCACGTTGACGACGCCGTCCACGGTGGCGCGGTTGAACGCGTCGGGCGCGAGCTCGACGCGGGCGCCGCCGAGGGCGTCCGCGAGCACGGTGCAGGGCTCGAGGTTCTCGTCGTGCGTCGGCAGCACGGGGAGCAGCAGGAGCCGGCCGCCGGCGGCGACGAAGCGGACGAGCCGCTCCTGCACCGAGCGCCGCAGCGAAGAGGCGGCGACGACGACCACCGGGGTCGACAGGTCGGCCGGCCAGGCGTCCGACTGCAGGTCGACGAGGACCGGCGAGAGGCTCGCGCAGAAGGCGGTGTTGAGCAGCCCCCGCCGGAAGAGGTCGAACGCGTCGGTGTTGGCGAAGGCCAGCTCGCCGCGGCCGCGGGCCCAGCCGTCGGCGCGGCAGTCGTCGAGGCTGAGGCCGACGCGCAGGTCGCCCTCGCGCTCGGCCAGCGGCAGCCAGGGGTGTCGCGCGAGGACGGCCGCGAACTCCTTCTGCGTCTCGTAGAGCGGCCGGATCTCGCCCCTCGCGCCGATCGCGGCGCCGTAGTCGTAGAGGTCGGTCGTGGTGCCCGCGCCCGGCGGGTTCTCGCCGCCCGTGAAGATGTAGTAGTTGCTGCCCTTCATGCCGAGCGCGAGGTTGGCGAGGTAGGCGGCGCCGGCGTCCCGCGGCGTCACCGGCGGCCAGTCGGAGGAGCTGCCGCCCGGCAGCTCCCAGACGGTCGGCGGGAAGCCCAAGAGCCGCAGCATCTCGAGCGAGTAGAAGCAGCCGAGCGCGTACTGCGGCGTCGGGTTGTTCTGCGGCCAGCCCTGGTCGAGGTTGTAGTAGTGGTCGGACCCGAGCACGAACGGGCCCTTCACCGCCGCGATCGTCTCCTGGAACATCGCGTTCATCTGCGGGCCGCCGGAGTTGTGGACGAGCGGCACGTCGATGCCGTGCCCGCGCATCCAGCCGGCCAGCGTCGCCGCGTACTCGGCGATGGTCGAGAGATAGAAGTCGTAGTAGTCGCGGCGGCGGCGCGACTCCGGCAGGGTCGCGGGTCCGTCCGGCGCCGGCTTCACCTCGGCGAACGAGGCGAAGCTCGTGCCGTAGCGGCGGTTCAGCGTCGCGAGCGAACCGTGGCGCGCCTCGAGCCAGCGCCCGTAGCGGCCGTCGGCGCGGCCGAAGCCCATCGTCTCGGCGTTGTAGTCCAGCGAGCCGAACCAGACGTGGACGCCGGCGAGCTCGTTGTCGAACTGCACGAGCGCCACGGGGCCCCCGTGGCGCGTCGTGTGCTTCTCGACGAGCGGGCAGGCGCGGTCGAACCAGCGCCGCGCCTTCTCCAGGAGCAGCGGGTGCAGGTAGCTGATCGAGCCGGTGCGGATCTCACTGCCGTCGAACCGGCGCGCGCGCAGGGCCGGGTAGCCCTCGTAGAGCCAGCCCGGCAGGCCGTCGTAGCGCAGCTCCGAGTACTGGTAGGGACCCGGCCGCGCCACCACGTGCAGCCCCACGGCGTGCGCCGTGTCGCAGAAGCCCTCGAAGTCGAGGCGCTCGCCCCCGAACTCGAAGCGGCCCTCGACGGGCTCGTGCAGCAGCCAGGGCACGTAGGTGGCGAGACAGTTGCCGCCCGCGTCCTTGAAGAGCTGCATCCGCCGCTTCCAGTCGGCCTTCGGCACCCGGAAGTAGTGGAACTCGCCCGAGAGCACGTAAGCCGGCTTCCCGCCGACGAGCCAGGAGCGGGCGTCGAAGCCAAGCGCGGGGAGCGCGGTGGGGACAGCGCCGGTAGGCGGCGCCTGCGCGGCGGCCGCGCCGGCCGGAAGCAGGCCCGCCGCGGCGGCCGCCGCCGACAAGGCGGTGAACTCGCGGCGCGTGAGGCGCGGGGTGTCGTGCGCGTCCTCAGGGTGATTCATCGGCGGCCTCCGAGCGCAGAGTATCTCCTACGCGACTCCCGTTGGCGGCCTCGCTCTTCGAGCGCCGCCCGCTCAGCGAGGCGCGAGCTCGCCGTACCAGTAGGCGGCGGTCACGCCACCGTCCATGAGGATGTCGCTGCCGGTGATGAACCCGCCGTCGGGGCCCATCAGCAACGCGCCGACCGCGCCCACCTCGTCCGGTGTGCCCGGGCGTCCCGCCGCAGACACCTCGATCATGCGCCGGTACCCCGCGCCGCGCGGTCCGGTGAGCTCGTCCCTGGCCAGCGGGGTGATGATGATGCCCGGGCTGATCGCGTTGACTCGAGCGCCGCGGCCGCCCCAGCGCACTGCCTCGGCCATCACGCGCAGCGAGTTGCCTCGCTTCGAGAGCTGGTAGGCGTGGAGAGAATCCTTCACCTGGTCGGGCTGAAGGAAGGGCAGGGCGAGCAGTTCCTCCACAGGTGTCGTCGCCAGCGCCCTGTTCTGCTCGACGCTGAGCGGGGGAAGGCGATGCCCGGACTGCGACGCGATCACCACACCCGCGCCCCCGCGCGCGATGACGTTGCCGAACTCCTCCAGCACCAGCGCGGTGCCGTACAGGTCGACCTTGAGGATCGTCGCCGGTGAGGCCTGCGAAGGGGAGACGCCCGCCGCGTGGATCAGGCCGGTGACCTCGCCGAGAGCCGTGGCCCTCTCGACGAGCGCGTGCACGGCCTCGCGCGAGGAGGCGTCGACCGTCGCGACGCTGACGTCGTAGCCGGCGTTCTCCAGGACCGCTGCGGCCGCGTTCGCGTTCTCCGGGCGCATGTCGGCCAACAGGACGTGCTTGCCGACGCCCACCCTCCGCGCGACGGCCTGACCGATCTGACCGGCTCCGATGAGGACGAGGACGCTGGTCACGCTCGCCTCCGCACTGCATCCAGGTCGTCCCGGACGCGTTGTGGCTCCTGCTCGAGCGGCATGTTCGCCGTGTCGTGCACGCCGTCGAGCGAGCCCGGCGGGTCGGCAGCGAGTGCCGCGACGAGAGGGCTGAAGTCCAGCTGCGCCGTGCCCGACGCTGCCACCAGTTCGAAGGTCTTTCGATCCGCTTCCGGCGAGGTGAGGCTTCGCACCAGGACCTCGGCGATCTGGCGTCGTGCGATGACGCCGTCGCTCGGATCGCCGGCGTGGCGCTTGTCGCCCTGCAGCAGGACGAGGCGGTGCTCGTCGGGTTTGTTGTAGTCGAACCAGCCGGGTCGCACGATGGTGTAGGACCGGCCGCTCGCCCGCACGAGCCGCTCGGAGCGCCGCTTCCAGTCGTGGGCCTCCGTTCGACGGTTGTAGTCGCCCTCGCGGTTGGTGACCCCGATCGCGGTCATCAGCGCGACGCGCGCCGGCCGCCAGCCGAGCGCAGCCAGGACGTTGCGGACGCCGCCGTAGTCGACCGTCTCGGCCCCGACCTTACCCGCGCCGTCCGAGCCGAGGGTGAACACGACGGCGTCGACGCCGTCCACCGCGCCGGAGAGCGTGTCGGGCCGGGTGACGTCGCCCACGACGACCTGCGCCTCGGGAGGAAGCCCTCGAGCCTTGCCCGCGCAACGCACGAGGGCTCGGACCGCCTGGCCCTGACCGAGCGCCACTTCCACGACGAGCCTCCCGATGCTGCCGGTCGCGCCGACGACCAGCACCGTCAGCCGTGTACTGCTCATCAGAACCTCCTCAGCGCTCTTTGCTGATCGGAGGCCAACCGTACCGCGGGTCCGAGCCGTCCGGTAGACCGCAAGAACGCAATGGGGTTGTGAGGCAGATTCACGAACGGCGGACGTCTATTTCCGCAGGCGCAGCGTCTCGATCAGCGCGGAGAGCGCGGCCGGTTGCTGTCGTCGGCTCGGGTAGTAGAGGAAGTAGCCCGGGAACGGCGGGCACCAGTCCTCGAGCACCCGCACCAGCTTGCCGGCGGAAATGAAGGGCGCCGCGTGGTGCTCCAGCGCGAAGACGAGGCCGACCCCGTCGAGAGCCGCCTGCACCGAGATCTCCGCATCGTCGACGGTCAGCGGTCCGTCCCCACCGCCACGGTGAGCGACTGCCTGCCCTTGTCGAACTCCCATCGGTAGACGCCGCGCGATCCCTGGCGGAAGTTGATGCAGGCGTGCTTCAGCAGATCGCGCGGGTGCCTGGGCCTGGGACGCGAGGCGAAGTACTTCGGTGAGCCGACGATCGCCGCGCGAAGATCCTCGGACACCCGCACGGCCACCATGTCCTTCTGGATGAACTCGCCGATCTGGATGCCGG
Source organism: Vicinamibacteria bacterium (assembly GCA_044229815.1). Lineage (GTDB taxonomy): Bacteria > Acidobacteriota > Vicinamibacteria > Fen-336 > Fen-336 > DATBSL01. The sequence goes on from JBGASI010000075.1 coordinate 16,299, forward strand.
CGTCGAAGCCGGCGGCGACGAGGTCGATGGCGCTGTTGTCGGTGGTCACGTCGAGGACGACCTCCGGGTAGTCGCGCGCGAACTGCGCGAGCTTTGGCACGAGCGTGATCAGCGCGGCGCTGCGAGGCAGCACGAGGCGCACGCGGCCCGCCGGCCGGTCGCGCAGGCCGGAAACGTCCTCGAGCGCCTGGTGGATGTCGCCGAACGCCGGTCGCAGGCGGTTGAAGAGCTGCTCGCCCGCCTCGGTCGGCGCCACGCTGCGCGTGGTGCGCGCCAGCAGGCGGACGCCCATGCGCTCCTCCAGGCCCCGGATGGCGTGGCTGAGCGCCGATGGTGAGACCCCGAGGCGTCTGGCGGCCCGCGTGAAGCTGCGTTCCTCCGCCACCGCCACGAAGGCCGCCAGGACGCCGAACTCGTCGCGGACCATTCCTGAATGGTACTCACAAAGGCATTGCGATATCTGCGTCTAGTCTCGGGGATCCGGGGGCGGTATGTTGCGGACGCCGACCACCGCCGCGCTCCGGGCAACGCGCGATAGGAGAACCAAGATGCAGAGTCGCAAGCTGGGGAAGAGCGGCCTCGAAGTGTCCGCCATCGGTCTCGGCTGCATGGGCATGAGCTTCGGTTACGGCCCGGCCAGGCCACGCGAGGAGATGATCGCGCTCATCCGGGACGCCGTGGAGCGCGGCGTCACCTTCTTCGACACGGCGCAGGTGTACGGCCCGTTCACGAACGAAGATCTGGTGGGCGAGGCCCTGCAGCCGCTCCGAGACCGCGTGGTGATCGCGACGAAGTTCGGCTTCGCCTTCGACGCGGAGGGCAAGCCGCAGGGGCTCAACAGCAGGCCCGAGCACATCCGCAAGACCACGGACGCGTCGCTCGCGCGCCTGCGCACCGACGTGATCGACCTCCTGTACCAGCACCGCGTCGATCCGGCCGTGCCGATCGAGGACGTCGCGGGCACGGTGAGAGAGCTCATCCAGGAAGGCAAGGTCCGGCACTTCGGCCTGTCCGAGGCCGGTGTTGCGACCATCCGGCGCGCCCACGCCGTCCAGCCGGTGACGGCGCTCCAGAGCGAGTACTCGCTCTGGTGGCGCGAGCCGGAGGAAGCGATCCTGCCGCTGCTCGAGGAGCTGGGCATCGGCTTCGTGCCCTTCAGCCCGCTGGGCAAGGGCTTCCTCACCGGCAAGATCGACGAGACCACCACCTTCGAGAGCACGGACTTCCGCAACACGGTCCCTCGCTTCTCGGCCGAGAACCGCCGCGCCAATCAGGCACTGGTGGACCTCGTCGCCGCCGTGGCGGCGCGCAAGGGAAGGACACCCGCCCAGGTCGCGCTCGCCTGGGTTCTGGCGCACAAGCCGTGGATCGCACCCATCCCCGGCACGACGAAGCGGACGCGCCTCGAGGAGAACCTGGGCGCGGCCGACGTGGAGCTGACGGCCCAGGATCTCCGCGAGATCGACGCCGCGGCGTCCCGGATCGAGTTGCAGGGGGCCAGGTACTCCGAGGCGGCCCAGCGCATGATCGATCGCTGAGCGCAGCGTGGCTCGGGAAGGACCGGCCATGAAGCAGTCCGCGACTGTGCCAGAAGAGGACGCCATCGTCGTCACGAGGAGCGGTGTGCGATCCGCGCCCAGGGTCCGTCACCGGGGCCGTGCGCGTGGCCTCCTGTCGCGGTACCTGGCGGACAAGAAGCTGGACTGATCGCCGCCGCCAGCGCCGCGGGACGGCCTGCGCGGGGGAGGTATCATTCACACCGCTCGTCGCGCATTCATCCGAGACGCGGAGAGGGGGCACCGTGAGCGCTGGATCCGGTCGTCGTTCCTTCCTTGGGAAAGCCGCAGCGGCGGGGGCCTTCACCATCGTGCCGCGCAGGCTGATCGCGGGCAGCGCTGAGACGCCGCCGAGCGACACCATCCGCTTCGCGGCCGTCGGCGTCGGCGGGCAGGGCCGCGGCGACCTCAAGGCGCTCGCCGACCTGGGCAAGATCGTCGCGGTGGCGGACGTCGACCCCCGCAGTCTCGCCGCGACGAAGGAGTTCCTGCCCGAGGTGCGGACGTTCGCGGACTACCGCGAGATGTACGACAAGGCGGGCCGCTCCTTCGATGCCGTGGTCGTGGCGACGCCCGACCACTGGCACGCGTTGCCCACGGTCGAGGCCATGCAGCTGGGCAAGCACGTCTACACCGAGAAGCCGCTCGCCCGCACGGTGTGGGAGGTGCGCCAGCTCATGGAGGCCGCGCGCCGGCACAACGTCGTGACGCAGATGGGCAACCAGGGCCACTCGTTCGCCAGCCACCGGACCTTCGTGTCCTGGGTCCGCAGGGGGCTGCTCGGAGAGCTGCGCGAGGTGCACGCCTGGACGACGATGCGCCTGCTCGACTCGCAGCGCCGGATCCCCGAGCTGGCGAGGCCCGAGACCGCGCCCGAAGGGCTCGATTGGGAGCGCTGGATCGGGCCCGCCGAGTACCACCCCTACTCGCCGTACTTCGCGCCCGGCCGTTGGCGGGCCTGGACGCCGTTCGGAACCGGCAGCCCCGGCGACTGGGGCTGCCACCTGCTCGATCCCGTCTACGACGCGCTGGGCCTGCGCGCCCCGCGGCACATCACCGCGGAGATCACTCCGGGCTGGGATCCCGCCCGGGACCGGCTCGCCTTCCCGAACGCGTCGCGCATTCGCTACGAGTTCGACCTCACGAACGGCAGGACGCTGACGGTCCTCTGGCACGACGGCGAGTTCTGCAACGAGGTGCCGCGTCCCGCGGCGCTCGAGGAGGGCCGCGAGCTCGGCAACCGGATCGTGCCCGAGCAGTGGAACGCCGGCGCGGTGGTCTATGGCAGCAAGCACACGCTCAAGTACGGCTCGCACGGCGCTGACGGCTGCCGCGTCATTCCCGAGACGGCGATGCGCGAGATGATCCGCGACAGCGCGGACGAGGAAAAGAGCGGCGCCGAGTTCTGGATGACCGGGATCGGCAGCCACTTCGAGGACTTCGTCACGGCGATTCGGACCGGGCGCAAGTCCGGCAACCCGTTCGAGAGCGCCGGCCTCGTCGCCGAGTGCGCGACGCTCGGGGCGATCGCGGTGCGCCACCCCGGGGTCCGGCTGGAGTGGGACGCCGAGGCGATGCGCTTCACGAACTCCGACGCGGCGAACGCGATGGTGACACCCGAGTACCGCCGCGGCTACGCGCTGCGGGTCTGA
>JBGASI010000076.1:0-12003 GCA_044229815.1 Vicinamibacteria bacterium
GGATCGCCCGGATCACCTCGACCAGGCCGTCGCGCAGCCGCATCGACTGGTCGCGCCGGGCGATGAAGTCCGGGAACAGCCGGGCGCCGTCGACGGCCGGGTCGAAGGCCTGCGCCAGCTGCACGATCGACTGCTGGAAGCAGTCCTTCAGGATGCCGTGGCTGTTCTCGACGCGGGTCCGCACGCTCTCCGCCTGCCGGGTGACCGAGATGTCGCTCAGCTCGGTGTTGACCACCTTGCGCAGCTCGAGCGGCAGGCAGTAGACGAACGAGTCGTAGACCTGGTCGACCGGGCTCGCGATCTCCCGCCCCTTCATCACCCGCTTCTCGATGTAGCCGAGCAGCAGCCGGGTCTCCGAGGTGATCAGGGCGAAGGGCAGGATCGTGTCGCGCAGCTGCGACTCGGGCAGCCGCGCGGGGTCCGTGTACTCGAGGTAGTGCAGCAGGCGGAAGAACTCGAGGAAGACCTTGGCCGCCTGGCGGCGGCCGGCCGGGTCGTCCACGCTGCGGATCAGCCGGGCGATGCGCCGGCTGCGCACCCGGTCGTGGACGGGCTTGAACTTCTTGTCGATGATCATCGCCACGAGGTCGCTGCGCCGGACCTCGCGGTAGAGGATCTTGCCGACCGCGTGGAAGGTGGCGTAGGGCAGGCGCGAGAGGCGGACGAGGTCGACGAGCAGCAGGTGGAGATCCTCGAACGACTCGCGCAGCAGCGTCAGCGCCGCCTCGGGCGTCGCGTAGCGGACCAGCTTCTCGATGTAGGGGTCGAGCCCCTCGTCCTTGGCGAGGCTCGACTCGACGTAGCGGTCGAAGCGCGTCAGGTCGACGTGCTCCTCGCTGAGGATGGACGTCGAGAGCTGGACCACCCGCATGATCGCGTTGTCGACCAGCCGCAGTTCCTCGGACCAGTTGCGCAACGACAGCGCGCGCGTCTCGCGGTCGGAGAGGGGGGTCGAGCCGATGCGGAAGAAGCGCTCGAAGCTGCGCAGCCACATCTCGAGCTCGAACAACTCCGCCGCCTTGCCCGAGGTCGCAACCTGGTCGGTCCAGCGCCGCAGCTGCCCGCGCAGCAGTTCCGAGCGGGTCTCCGGGGGAGCGGTTCGCGGGCCTTCGTCGCGCACGTCCTTCCCCATGGCTGTGAGATTATAGCCCCGGCCGGCGTCCCGCCCCCTGCGTTGACCGGCCTCCCGGCCCGCCGGTATCATGACGGGCTGTTATCCGGAGGTTATTCAGAGACTTGAGCCCTGATTCCGCCTTCGCCTGGACCGCCAGCATGGTCTGGCGCCACAAGCTGCTGGCCTTCGCCACGCTGGTGGTGCTCGTCGAGCTGGCCTTCCGGCGCTTCGCCCCGAAGTCGCGCCTCTACGAGCGCTGGACCGCCTTCTTCAAGGCGGTCGGCGCCGTCTGGACCGCGGTGCTGCTCGGCGTCATCTACGTCCTCTCGGTCGGCCCGATCGGCATCGCGATGCGCCTCCTCGGCAAGGACCCGCTCGACCGCTCGCTCGCCCCCGAGGCGTCCTTCTGGCGGGCGCACCAGCCCAACCCGCTCGGCCCCGAACGCGCCGCCCGGCACCAGTTCTGATGGCCACCGACTCGACCTACGTCCTCGGCCTCTCCTGCTTCTACCACGACTCCGCCGCCGCCCTGCTGAAAGACGGCGTGGTGATCGCCGCCGGGCAGGAGGAGCGCTTCTCGCGCAAGCGGCACGACTCCGACTTCCCCTCCCGCGCCATCCGCTACGTGCTCAAGGAGGCCGGGATCGGGCCCGCGGATCTCGACGCGGTCGGCTTCTACGACAAGCCGCTGCTCAAGTTCGAGCGGATGCTGTCGACCTACGTCGCCACCTTCCCGCGCTCCTTCAACTCCTTCCGCACGGCGATGCCGGTCTGGCTGCACGAGAAGCTCTGGGTGCCCTCGATCATCCGCAAGGAGCTCAAGCCCTACGCGGGGCCGATCCTCTTCGCCGAGCACCACATGAGCCACGCCGCCTCGTGCTTCCTGCCCTCCCCCTACGAGGAAGCCGCGATCCTCACGGTGGACGGCGTCGGCGAGTGGGCGACGGCCTCGTACGGCGTCGGCAAGGGCAGCGACGTCACGCTGTTCAAGGAGATCCGCTTCCCCCACAGCCTCGGCCTGCTCTACAGCGCCTTCACCTACTACCTCGGCTTCAAGGTCAACAGCGCCGAGTACAAGGTGATGGGGCTCGCCCCGTACGGCAAGCCGGTCCACTTCGAGCGGATCATGAAGGAGATCGTCCATCTCAACGAGGACGGCTCCTTCAAGCTCGACATGCGCTACTTCGCCTACGACCACGGCCTGCGCATGACGAGCGAGGCCTTCCACGAGTTCTTCGGCGGCCCGCCGCGCAAGCCCGAGACCTGGATGGCCGAGCGCGAGTTCGACATCGCGGCCTCGGTCCAGAAGGTCTGCGAAGAGGTCGTGCTGCAGATGGTGCGGCACCTGCACCGTGAGACCGGCCTCGACCGGCTCTGCATGGCGGGCGGCGTGGCGCTCAACTGCGTGGCGAACGGCCGGGTGATCCGCGAGACGCCGATGAAGCAGCTCTGGGTCCAGCCGGCCGCCGGCGACGCGGGCGGCGCGGTGGGCGTGGCGCACTACATCTACAACACGGTCCACAAGCGGCCACGCGAGCGGGGCTGGAGCCACGCCTATCTCGGGCCGCAGTTCGACGACGCCGAGATCGCCCGCTACCTCGACGGCGCGGGGGCCAGGTACACGACCCTGCCGGAGCAGGAACTGCTCCAGCGCACGGCGCAGCTCATCTCCGAGGCGAACGTGGTCGGCTGGTTCCAGGGCCGGATGGAGTTCGGACCGCGGGCGCTCGGCGGCCGCAGCATCCTCGCGGACCCGCGCGACCCGAAGATGCGCGACACGCTCAACATGAAGATCAAGTTCCGCGAGGGCTTCCGGCCGTTCGCCCCGTCGGTGCTGCTCGACGAGGCCGGCGCCTGGTTCGAGATCGATTGCGACAGCCCTTACATGCTGCTGGTCGCGCAGGTGCGCGAGGGCAAGCGCTGCATCCCCTCGGTCACCCACGTCGACAACTCGGCCCGGCTGCAGACGGTCACCCGCGCGGACGCCCCGCTCTACTACGGCCTGATCCGGGAGTTCGAGAAGATCACGGGCGTGCCGATCGTGATCAACACCTCGTTCAACGTGCGCGGCGAGCCGATCGTCTGCACCCCGCACGACGCGTACCTGTGCTTCATGCGCACGAACATGGACCACCTGGTGCTGGGGCGGCACCTGCTCGCCAAGACCGAGCAGCCGCCGCTGCGCGAGGACGTGGACTGGCGCTCGCTGTACGAGCTCGACTGAGGCCGCGGCGAGCCGCGGCCCGGCGAGGCCGTGGCCGCCGACACGCGCCGGCGTAGGAGATCACATGGCGTTCGAGGGCACGAGAGAGAAGGTCGGGATCGTCGGCGAGCTGTGGGCCTTCATGAAGGTCCGCAAGAAGTGGTGGCTGGGCCCCATCGTCCTGATGCTGGCCCTGCTGGGCCTGCTGGTCGTCTTCACGCAGGGCTCGGCGATCGCGCCCTTCATCTACACGCTCTTCTAGGAGCGGACCGGCCGGCTCCCCGGGGGTCGCCGCGGCGGCCCCCCACCCCCGGAGGTGCACGCATGAACCGCCACGCGCGCCCGCGCGTCGTCACGGCCCTCGTCGCGACGGCTGCCATCCTCGCCTCGGCCCGGCTCGGGGCCCAGACCGCGCCGCTGCCGAAGCTGACGCTGGAGCGCGCCAGCGCCGAGCCGTCGCTGTCGGGCCAGCTCCCGAGCCGGCTCGCCTGGCACCCGGACGGAAGGCGGCTCACGTTCCTGCGCCGCAACGGCGAGGCGGCGACACTCAACGCCCTCGACGTCTCGCGCGGCGAGCAGACGCTACTCCTCGACACGTCGAAGCTGCTGTTGCCCGGCGAGAAGCCCCGGCCCGTCCCGCTCGCCGCGGCCAGCTGGCTGCCCGACGGCCACACGCTGCTCGTGCCGGCATCCGGCGACATCTACACGGTGGACACCCGCGGCGCCACGCTGAGGGCCCTCGTGCAGACGAAGGAGACCGAGGAGTTCGCCGAGGCCTCGCCGGACGGCCGCCGGGTGGCCTTCGTGCGCGGAAACGACCTCTACTGTGTGGACGTGGCCTCCGGCCGGGAGACCCGGCTCACGAAGACGGGCTCGGACACGCTGCTCAACGGCCGGCTCGACTGGGTCTACGAGGAGGAGCTGGCGTCGCGCTCCGGCCAGGCCTTCCTCTGGTCGCCCGACTCGCGCTCGATCGCCTACCTGCAGCTCGACCAGGCGCGCGTGCCGACCTTCCCGATCGTCGACTTCCTGCCGGTGCGCAACGAGGTCGCGTGGCAGCGCTACCCGAAGGCCGGGATGCCGAACGCGGTCGCGCGCCTGGGAGTCGTCGGCATCGACAAGGACGGGACGCCGGGCCCGGAGCGCCTCGTCTCGTTCCAGCCGGACGACCTCTACGTGCTGCCGCAGTTCGCCTGGACGCCGGACTCGGGCCAGCTCGCGTTCCAGCAGCTCAATCGGGCGCAGAACGAGCTCGAGCTGCGGCTGCTGCCGGTGCCCTCCTCGCCGCGGGAGCCGCTCGGCGCGCCGCGCACGGTGCTCAGCGAGCGCTCGCGCACCTGGCTCAACACCTTCGCCCCGCCCCGCTTCCTGAAGGACGGCCGCCGCTTCCTGTGGCTCTCCGAGCGCGACGGCTACGCCCACGTCTACCTGTGCGAGCCGGCGGGGTCCTGCCGCGCGGTGACGCAGGGCGCCTGGGTGGTGGAGGCGCAGGTCTCCTTCACGGGCGCCGGCCCCGGGCTCGTGCTCGACGAGCGCAGCGGGTTCCTCTACTTCACGGCCACCGAGAAGGACGTCCGCGAGCGCCACCTCTACCGTATCCGCCTCGACGGCACGGGCCGCTCGCGGCTGACCCGCGAGGACGGCACGCACCGCACCCTGGTCGCGCCGGACGGCCGCTTCTACGCCGACACCTGGTCGGACTGGTCCACGCCGCCGAAGCTGTGGGTCACTAGCCAGGACGGCACGAAGCGCTACACGATCGAGGAGAACGCCCACCCGCCGCTCCTCGACTTCGAGCGCGCCTCGCTCGAGTGGAAGGACGTCCGGGCGAAGGACGGCACGCTCCTGCACGGCGCGCTCGTGAAGCCCGCCGGCTTCGACCCGGCCCGGAAGTACCCGGTGATCCTCAGCGTCTACGGCGGCCCGCAGGCGCAGGTGGTGACGAACTCCTGGGGCGCGCTGTCCGCGTTCCAGCAGGTCGCGGCCGCCCGCGGCTTCCTGGTCTGGTCGCTCGACAACCGCGGCTCGGCGGCCCGGGGCACGGCGTTCGAGTCCGCCATCCACCGCGACCTCGGGCGCGTCGAGCTCGAGGACCAGCTGGCCGGCGTCGAGAGCCTGGCGACCCTGCCGTTCGTCGACAAGGACCGGATCGGGATCACCGGCTGGTCGTACGGCGGGTTCATGACGCTCTACGCCGTGACGCACGCCCCCGGTGTCTTCCGTTCCGCCGTGGCCGGCGCGCCCGTCAGCGACTGGAAGAACTACGACTCGGTCTACACCGAGCGCTTCATGGGCACGCCGGAGGCGAACCCGGCAGGCTACGAGTCGAGCTCGCCGCTCGCGAAGGCCGACAAGCTCGAAGCCGAGCTGCTGCTGATCCACGGGACCGCCGACGACAACGTCCACCTCGCGAACACGATGGCGTTCGTGGCTGCGCTGGTGAAGGCCGGCAAGCCCTACTCGCTGCAGCTGCACCCGCGGCAGCTCCACGGCTTCCGGCCGAGGGAGGACCGGCTTGCGCGCGACCGCGCGATCCTGGCCCACTTCGAGCGCACCCTGCGCCCCTAGCGCCGGCGCGCCTGCTCGGCCTCGATCTGCGCCAGGTCCCGCCAGGCCGCGGCGTGCTCGGGGTCGGCCGAGAGCACGAGCCGCAGGTGCAGCAGCGCGCGGGTGGTCATGCCCGCCCTGCGGTAGTAGCTCGCGAGCGCGTAGCGCAACTCGCTGTCGGAGGGCTGGTGCTCGAGCGCCAGGCGGAAGTGAAGCTCAACCTCCTCCGCGAACCCCGGGTCGCGAGCCAGCGTCAGCGCGAGCAGCCGGCGCGCGGCGCGCGCCGCGGGGTCCCGCGCCAGGCACTCGCTCAGCATCTCCAGCGCCCGCGAACGCTCGCCGCGCTCGAGCAGCTCGCCCGCCGCACGCACGGCGGCCTCCGGGCTCGGGAAGGCGGGAGCCTCCGGCGGCCCGGGAGCGAGCACCCGGCTCGGCGGCGCGGGGGTCTCGGCCGAACGCGAGACCGGCGCCGGCCGCAGGTCCGCGAGCAGGCCCGCCGCCAGGAGCCCCGCCACCGCCCGGGCGACCGCGGGTCGCGGGTGCGGCAGGTCCAGCAGCTGGCGCACGGCGACCGGGCGCGTGCCGAGGGCGAGCACGGCCCGTTCGACGGGCAGCAGCGGCAGGCCCTCCGTGTCGAAGGGGGGCGGGCTCACGCGTCGCAGCACGCGGTCGGGATCCCCGAGCTGCCGCTCGAGCCGGGCGACGTCGGGGTACTGCCGCAGGCCGAGCAGGAGCAGACGGCGCAGGTCGAGCTCGAGCGCGAGGTCGGCGGGAACCGGCCGGTCCATGGGCTCGCGCCGCAGGACGCCGCTCGACCAGCGCAGCACCGAGAGCACGATCCTCTCGACCTGGGCCGTGAGCGCGGTGGCCAGCTCCGCGGAGCTGAGTACGCCGGCCTCCACGAGCGCCCGCCCGAGGGTCTGGCCGGGCGCCTCCGATGCGCGCATGGCGGCCCGGAACTGCTCCTCGGTGATGCGGCCGCCACGGTACAGGTTGGCGCCGAGGCGGTCCTCCTCGAGGGTCGAGGCCGCGAAGGCGATCCCCCCCTCGACGAAGTAGAGCCCCTTCGACACCTCTCCCTGCGTGAGCGCCAGCACGCCGGACCAGCGCTCCTCGCGGACGGCGAGGATCACGTCCGCCAGCAGGGTCCGCGACAGGTCCAGGGCCGACCCGCTCGCCTGCATCAGCTGCAGCCCTGCTGCACGTAGCCCATCGCCTTGAGCCTCTCGCAGGCCTCCGGCGTCAGCCGCTCCACGGCCGCGCTGCCTTCCAGCAGGCGCCGCGTGCGCGCGAGCTGAGCGTCCGCCCGCTCGCGGAACAGCTCGAGCTCGCGCCGCTCCTCGCGGGCCTGCTCGGGCAGGCCGGGCGCCGCGTCCCGCGTCTCCCCGGGGTCGCGCTGCCGGTCGTAGAGCGCGTAGCTCGCGCCCGACTCGCGCGGCGTGGCCACGATCTTGAAGCGGCGGTCCCAGGCGCCCAGCAGGTTGCGGTCGTTCTGGCCCTGCAGCCGGGCGCGCTCGGGCCCGGACCGGCCGCGCGTGGCCGGCAGCAGGCTGGTCCCCGCGAGCTCGGGCGGGTAGGACACCTTCACCGCGTCGAGCACGGTGGGCACCAGGTCGAGCGTCCAGGCCAGGGCGTCGCTGCGCCCGGCCTTCACGCCGGGGCCGGCCACGATCAGCGGGATGCGCTGGCAGGGGTCGAACAGGTTCTCGCCGTGGTCGAAGTAGTAGCCGTGCTCGCCCAGGCTCTCCCCGTGGTCGGAGGCGAGGATCACCAGGGTGCGGTCGCGGACGGCGGAGGCCTCGAGGGCCTCGAGCACGCGGCCGACCTCGGCGTCGGCGGCCGCGATCTCGCCGTCGTACTGCGCCACGTACCAGCCGAGCCGCTTGCCCGGGCGCGCCCACTGCCGCGGCACGCCGCCGTGGAAGTCGGGCACCGGGCGCAGCACGGGACCGCGGGCCGCGGCCGCGTCGAGGAAAGCCGTGTCGTAGGGCGGCGGCGGCTCGTACGGCGCGTGCGGGTTCACGTAGTGCAGCCAGAGCAGGAACGGCTGGTCGGGCTTCGCCTCGCGCAGGGCCCGCACGCCGTCCGCGGTGATGGCCCGGGAGCGCTCGATCTCGCTCGCGAGGCCCTCCTCCTTCGCCCAGGTCTCACGGTAGCGCTCGAAGCCCTTCGCGTAGCCGAGCGAGCCGGAGATGTTCGGGTTGTCGACCGTGGCGAGCGTGCGGTAGCCGGCGTCCTTGAGCACGCTGGCGAGCGTCGGGTTCCAGTCGAGCAGCAGCGGGTGGCTCTTGCCGTAGCCGGTCTGCGAGGCGAGCCGCCCGGTCAGCAGGCCCACGAAGCTGCCGCGCGTCTTGGGCCAGTAGGTGTAGGCCTGCTCGAACACCGTCCCGCGGCGGGCCAGCGCGTCGATCCGGGGGCTGGTGGCTCGCGAGTAGCCGTAGGCCCCGAGGTGGTCCGCGCGCAGCGTATCGATCGTGATCAGAAGGACGTTGAGGCCGTTGCCAGGCGGCGCCAGCCGGGGCGGGACCGCGCTCGGGCGCTTCGCGTCGGCGCCCGGGCCGGGACAAGCCGCCGTCGCCAGGGCCGCGGCCACGGCCAGCAGACTCGCGGCGGCGCGCCTCACGGCTCCCCTTCGATCACGACGCGGCGCTCCGCCTCGCCCTGGTGCTCGAGCCGCACGCGCAGCGCCCCCAACCAGGGCGGCTGCCGGAGCCGCTCGGCCCACTCGACCGCGAGCACCGAGCCCGAGCCCGGCAGCTCGTCGAGGCCGATCTCGGACTCGTCCCCGTCGCCGCGCAGGCGGTACAGGTCGGCGTGGTGCAGCGTCAGCCGTCCGGGGTAGGAGGTGAGCAGCACGAAGGTGGGGCTCGAGACCTCCGCGGGATCGGCGCCGAGCCCGCGGGCCAGGCCCCGCACGAAGGCGGTCTTGCCGGCCCCGAGCTCTCCCGTGAGCAGCACCACCTCTCCCCCGCGGAAGCGGGCGGCCAGCCCCTCGGCGACCGCCTCCGTCTCCGCCTCGCTGCGGCTCTTCAGCTCCCGGATGGCGGCCTCCGGGCGGCGCGCACGGACTCGATGGCGGCCGGCAGCGCCTCGGCCAGGTCCACGGCCGTCATGCCCTCCTCGCCCTTGTCGCGGGCCGCCAGGTCGCCCGCACGCCCGTGCACGACCACGGCCGCCGTGGCGGCGAGCAGCGCGCCGTGGCGGGCCAGCAGGGCCCCGGTGAGCCCGGCCAGCACGTCGCCCGTCCCGCCCGTGGCCATCCCGGGGTTGCCGGTCCAGGCCACGGCGGCGCGCCCGGCGGGCTCGGCCACGACGGTGCGCGCGCCCTTCAGCACGACGATCGCGCCGGTGCCGCGCGCGAGCGCCCCGGCGATCTCCGGCCGGCTGTCCTGCACGTCCTGCGTCGGGCGCCCGATCAGCCGCCCCATCTCGCCCGGGTGCGGCGTCAGGATCGTGGCCGGCTCGCGCTTGAGGGCGGCCAGCGCGCCGGGCGCGCCCTCGGACGGCGCCAGCGCGTTGAGGCCGTCGGCGTCGATCACGAGCGGGACCGGGCAGGCCCGCACGAACGCCTGCACGAGCGCACGGGTCTTCCTGTGCGTCCCGAGGCCGGGGCCGATCACCACCGCGTCGCGCTCCCCCGCCAGCTCGAGCAGGCGCTCGAGCGCCTGGTCGGAGAGCCCGCCCGTGCTGGTGGCCGCCAGCGCCTCGGTCATCGCCTCGACACGCGCCGGCGCCACGAACGGCAGGCAGGGCTCCGGCGTCGCGATCGTCACGAGGCCGGCGCCGCCGCGCAGCGCGCCCGAAGCGGCGAGCACGGCCGCGCCGGTCTTGCCGAGCGAGCCGGCCACGATCAGCACGTGGCCGAAGTCGCCCTTGTGCGCGCTGCGCCGCCGCGGCGGGAAGGCAGAGGCCGCGTCGGCGTCCTCGAGCAGGAAGAGCGCGGGCTCCGAGGCCGCCAGGCACGACGGCGGGATCCCGATGTCGGCCACCAGCCACTCGCCCACGCGGTCGCAGGCCGGCGGCAGGACGTGGCAGCGCTTCGCCGCGGCAAAGGTCACCGTGAGGGTGGCCGGCGCGCTCGGCCAGTCGCAGGTCCCGGCGTCGGAGGGCAGGCCCGAGGGCACGTCCACCGCCACCACGGGCACGCCCGCCTCGAAGCGCCGGGCGATCGCCTCGATCGCCCGCACCGTCAGCCCTCTCGGCTGGGCCTTGAGGCCGGTGCCGAGGACGGCGTCGACCAGGAGGTCGGCCTCCTCGACCCGCGGGACGAGCGCCGCCCACGACGCCTCGTCCGGCGCGATGCTGACCCGCCCGCCGGCGCGGTCGCAGGCACGCAGGTGCAGGGCCGCGTCGCCCTCCACGGCGTCGCGCCGGCCGAGCAGGATCGCCTCGGCCCGGGCGCCGAGCCGCCGGGCCACGACGAAGCCGTCTCCGCCGTTGTTGCCGCGGCCGCAGAGCACGACGATGCGGCGGGCCGACGGGTAGCGCTCGTCGACGATACGGGCGACCGCGGCGCCCGCGTTCTCCATCAGCACGGGACCGGGCAGACCGACGTCTTCGATCGCACGTCGATCGGCTCGACGCATCTGCTCGGCTGTCAGCACGGGGAGCACGGGCCGAATCTACCCCAGGACCCCGCTGCGCCAAAGCAGGACGCCCCACACGAGCGCCGCGAAGGCGAAACGGTAGAGGACGAACGGCCGGTAGCTGCGCGTCCGTACGTACGCGAGCAGCAGGCGGATGGCCGCGAACCCGGACAGCGCGGCCGCCAGCATCCCGACCAGGACGGGTCCCACGTCCGCGCCTGCCCGGAAGAGCTCCGGCACCTTGATGAGCGCCGCGCCCGCGGTGATCGGAAGCGCCAGCAGGAAGCTGAAGCGGGCCGCCGCCTCGCGCCGGTGGCCGAGGAAGAGGGCCGTGGTGATCGTGACCCCGGACCGGGAGGTGCCGGGCACGATCGCCAGCGCCTGCGCGGCCCCGATCAGCAGCGCGTCGCGGAAGGACACGTGCTCGTCGCCCGGGACGCGGTTGGCGCGGCGGTCGGCCAGGAACAGCAGCACGCCCATCACGCACATCATCACCGCGACCAGCGCGGGCGAGCGGAAGGTGGACTCCGCCCAGGCCTCGAGCAGCTTGCCGGCCACCGCGCCGGGCACCGTGGCGACGGCCAGGTAGACGAGCAGGCGGCTGTCGGGGTCGTCGAGCGGCCGGCCCGACCGCAGGCCCCGCAGCCCGGCGCCCAGCAGGCGCAGCCAGTCCCGCCAGAAGGCGCCGGCCACCGCCAGCAGCGTGCCGAGGTGCAGCGCCACGTCGAAGGCGAGCCCGCTGTCCGGCCAGCCGAAGAGCCACGGGGCCACGATCAGGTGGCCCGAGCTGCTGATGGGCAGGAACTCGCCCAGGCCCTGGAGGAGGCCTAGGATGAACGCGTGGAGCGTCGTCACCTGAGCCCCTCCGCTCGTTGACGCGTCGCGAGTGCGGGTGCTAGCCTCGCCGGCATCGAGGCAGGCGCGCTTCCGGGAGTGTCGAACATATGAGCTTTCTCGCCTCCGTCAACGGGAAGATCACACCGGCCGAACAGGCCACCGTCTCGGTCCTCGACAACGGCTTCGCGTTCGGTGACAGCGTCTACGAGGTCCTGCGCACGTATGGCGGCGCCGCCTTCGAGCCGGGCCGCCACTTTCGGAGGTTGCGTGCCTCGGCCGCCCGCCTGGGGTTCGAGGTCCCCGCCAGCGACCGGGAGCTGCTGGACCAGCTCGAAGCCCTCGCCGCGCGCGCGGCCAACGAGGAATCGTACATCCGAATCATCGTCAGCCGCGGCGTCGGCGACTGCTCCTACAGCTTCGAGCGTGTGCAGGGGCCGACCGTCGTCATGGTGGTCAAGCCCCTGCCGGCCTACCCGGACTGGCACTACCGCGACGGCATCCGCGCCGCCGCGGTCGCGGTGCGCCGCAACCACCCCCGGGCCCTCGACCCGGCGATCAAGTCCAGCAACCTGCTGAACAACATCCTCGCCGTGCGCGAGGCGCAGGCCCGGCAGGCCGAGGAGCCGGTGCTGCTCAACCACGAGGGCTTCCTGGCGGAGGGCGCGAGCACCAACGTGTTCGTGGGCCGCGGCGGGGCGCTGCAGACGCCGCCGCTC
>JBGASI010000077.1:0-13163 GCA_044229815.1 Vicinamibacteria bacterium
GGGCGCGGCCGCCGCCGGCGCGAGCCACCGTCCGGATGTAGCTAGTGCACGCTCACGGCCGGCGCGACGGGCGCGTGGCGCACGAGCAGTACCGGGCAGATGCCGGCCCGCAGCACGTGCTGGGCGGTGGAGCCGAAGAACAGGCGATCGATGCCGTGCGCGGAGGACACGCCGAGGAGGATCAGGTCGGCCTCGTCCCGCGCGACGCGCTCGATCTCCCTCTGCGCCCGGCCGAAGTTCGTGCGCGCCTCCACGGGAACGCCCGCGGGCACGTGGCGGGCCACCAGCGCCGCCAGGCGCCCCTGCGCCTCCTCGGTGACCGCCCGGCGCACGGCGTCCGTGTCGATGCCGGAGACCGGCCACGGGTCGTACCAGTGCGAGCCCTCGGCCACGTGCAGCACGAGGAGCCGCGCCGCCAGCTGCGCCGCGAGCCCGGCGGCGTACGCCAGGACCTCGCCGGAGGCGTCGGAGAGATCCAGGGCGCACAGCACCCGGACGCTCGCCGGCGTGCCGGCGTGCGGCGGCACCGCCAGCATGGGTCGCTCGAGCCCCCGGGCGACGCGGTCGGTCACCGAGCCGAGGCTCCAGCGCTCGAAGCCCCGCCGGCCGTGGGTTCCGAGCACCACGAGATCGAAGGCGGATTCGCGCGCGGCGGCCAGGATCTCGTCGGCCGGATCGCCGTCGCGCAGGACGACGACCACCACCTGCGGCGCGGCGGCGGACTCGACGAAGCGCCGCACGTCGTCCACCAGGCCCGCGCGACGCGCCGGGTCGAGCACGGCTTGGGACGGGAAGGCGGGAAACGGCTCGTACGAGGCGTCGCGCGGCGAGACGTAGAGCGCCGTCAGAGAAGCGCCGAGCCGGCGCGAGAAGGCGGCGGCGTAGCCGAGCGAGGTGCGCGAGGCCTCGGAGAGGTCCGTCGCGACGAGGATCTTCTGCAGCACCGGCATGGTCGTTCCTCCACCTGCGAGCCGCGTGTGCAGGCGTGGTGCCAGGGCCGCACGGTCGGCCGTGGGATCCGCGCAAAGGGCTCACGACTGACGCGTTGCGGCGGGCGAAACGGCGGGGGGCGTCGCTCGCGGCGGGCGCTCGGAGGGCTCGTCCGCGTGTCGTTTGAACAATCTGCCGGGACGAGGGTGGCCCGTCGTGACCCGGCGCCCGGTCGCGGCAGGGCTGCTATCATCCCCGGCGGAGGTATCCCGCCGCCGTGACCACCGCCGTGCGCGCCACAGCCGGTGCCCCGCGAGCCGAGGCGTCCGCCCGCAACCCGGGGACGCCGCTCGACCTGTCGCTCGTCAGCCGGCTGCGCGTGAACCGCAGCGCGGTCGAGCGGCGGGCGGCGAGCCTCGGGGGCCGTCGGACGGTCAAGAAGGAGTGGCAGGCGGCCTGGCTGCTGAAGGCCGTCAGCTGCCTCGACCTCACGACGCTCGCCGGCGACGACACGCCGGGCAACGTCGTGCGCCTGTGCGCCAAGGCCCGGCGGCCCGTGCGCGCCGACCTGCTCGACGCGCTGGGGATGAGCGGCCGGGAGCTGCGCGTCGGCGCCGTCTGCGTCTACCACAACCTGGTGCCGACCGCCGTCGCGGCGCTCTCGGGCAGCGGCGTCCCGGTGGCGGCCGTCTCCACCGGCTTCCCCGCGGGGCAGACGCCGCTCGACCTGAAGCTCGAGGAGATCCGCCGCTCGGTCGAGGCGGGGGCCGGGGAGATCGACATCGTCATCTCCCGCGCGCACGTTCTCACGGGCGACTGGCGCTCTCTCTACGACGAGGTGCGCGCCTTCCGCGAGGCCTGCGGCCCGGCGCACATGAAGACGATCGTGGCCGCCGGGGAGCTCGGGACGCTGCGCAACCTCGCGCTCGCGAGCCACGTCTGCATGATGGCCGGCGCGGACTTCATCAAGACCTCCACCGGCAAGGAGCCCGTGAACGCCACGCTGCCCTTCGGGCTGGTGATGGCGCGGGCGATCCGCGACTACCACGAGCGCACGGGCCACCGCGTCGGCTTCAAGCCCGCCGGCGGCATCCGCACGGCGAAGCAGTCGCTCGACTGGCTGCTGCTGATGAAGGAGGAACTCGGCGGCGCCTGGCTCTCGCCTTTGCTCTTCCGCATCGGGGCGAGCGCGCTGCTCACCGACATCGAGCGCCAGCTCGAGCACTTCGCGACCGGCCGCTACTCGGCCGCCCATCGCCACCCGATGGTGTAGGGCAGGAGGACCCGGATGAGCGTGGCGGAGATCTTCGAGACGATGGAGTACGGGCCCGCCCCGGAGGCCGCCGGGCCCGCGCTCGCCTGGCTCGACCGCCACGACCGGACCCTCGGCCACTTCGTCGACGGCGTCTTCGTGCCCGGCGGCGGCCATTTCGACAGCGTCAACCCCGCGAACGGGCGGGTCCTGGCCCGCGTCGCCCAGGCGACGGCCGCCGAGGTCGACGCCGCGGTGGCCGCGGCGCGCGCGGCGCTGCCCGCCTGGAGCGCGCTGCCCGGGCACGACCGGGCGCGCTTTCTCTACGCCCTCGCGCGCCAGGTGCAGAAGCACTCGCGCCTGCTCGCGGTGCTCGAGACGCTCGACAACGGCAAGCCGATCCGCGAGACCCGCGACGTCGACGTGCCGCTCGTGGCGCGCCACTTCTACCACCACGCGGGCTGGGCGCAGCTCCTCGAGCGCGAGTTCCCGGGCCACGGCCCCGTCGGCGTCGTCGGCCAGATCATCCCGTGGAACTTCCCGCTGCTGATGCTGGCCTGGAAGGTCGCGCCCGCGCTCGCGGCCGGCAACACCGTGGTGCTCAAGCCCGCGGAGTTCACCTCGATCACGGCGCTGGCGTTTGCCGAGCTGTGCCAGGCGGTGGGGCTGCCGAAGGGCGTCGTCAACATCGTGACGGGGGACGGCGCGACCGGCGCGTGCCTGGTCGAGCACCCCGGCGTCGACAAGATCGCCTTCACGGGCTCGACGGAGGTGGGCCGGCTGATCCGCCGCAGGACGGCCGGCAGCGGCAAGCGGCTCTCGCTCGAGCTGGGCGGCAAGAGCCCCTTCCTCGTGTTCGACGACGCCGACCTCGACAGCGTGATCGAGGGCGCGGTCGACGCGATCTGGTTCAACCAGGGGCAGGTGTGCTGCGCCGGCTCGCGCCTGCTGGTGCAGGAGTCGGTGGCCGAGCCCGTCTTCGCGAAGCTGCGCGCGCGCATGGAGCGGCTGCGCGTGGGCGACCCGCTCGACAAGGCGGTGGACATCGGCGCCATCGTCGCGCCGGTGCAGCTCGAGCGCATCGAGCGCCTGGTGAAGCAGGGCGTCGAGGAAGGCGCGACGCTGTGGCAGCCCTCGTGGGCCTGCCCGAAGGACGGCCTCTTCTACCCGCCCACGCTGTTCACGAACGTCACGCCGTCCGCGACGATCGCGCAGGAGGAGATCTTCGGCCCGGTGCTCGTCGCCATGACGTTCCGCACGCCGGCGGAGGCCGTGGCCCTGGCGAACAACACGCGCTACGGGCTGGCCGCGACCGTCTGGACGGAGAACGTCGGCCTGGCTCTCGACGTGGCGCGCAAGGTCCGGGCCGGCACGGTCTGGATCAACGCCACGAACCTGTTCGACGCCGCGAGCGGCTTCGGCGGCTACCGCGAGAGCGGCTTCGGACGCGAGGGCGGGCGCGAGGGGATGTACGCCTACCTGCGGCCCGCCGAGGCACAGCCGGCGCCCGCGGCCGGATCGGTCAGCGCGCCAAGGCCGTCGCCCGCCGCCGTGGGCACGCCGGTCCCGCCGCCGATCGACCGCACCCCCAAGCTCTTCATCGGTGGCAAGCAGGCCCGGCCCGACGGTGGCGCGAGCCTGCGCGTCCTCGGCCCGGCCGGTGAGCTCGTCGGCGAGGTCGGGGAGGGCAGCCGCAAGGACCTGCGCAACGCGGTCGAGGCGGCGCACGCGGCCGAGCCGGGCTGGGGCCACGCGACGGCCCACCTGCGCGCGCAGATCCTCTACTACCTCGCCGAGAACCTCTCCGCGCGCGCGGCCGAGTTCGCCGAGCGGATCGCCCGCCAGACCGGCGGCGACGGGACGGCCGAGGTCGCGGCCACGGTCCGCCGGCTGTTCAGCTACGCCGCCTGGGCCGACAAATACGACGGCGCCGTGCACGGCGTGCCGCTGCGCGGGCTCACGCTCGCGCTCGTCGAGCCGATCGGCGTGATGGGGCTGGTGGCGCCCGAGACAGCGCCTCTCCTGGGGTTCGTGTCGCTCGTGGCGCCGGCGATCGCCATGGGCAACACCGTGGTCGCGGTGCCGTCCGGGAAGCACCCGCTCAGCGCGACCGACTTCTACCAGGTGCTCGAGACCTCGGACGTCCCTGCCGGTGTCGTCAACATCGTCACCGGGGACCCCGCCAGCCTGGGGAGCGTCCTGGCGGCTCACGACGACGTCGACGCGCTGTGGTACTTCGGCCCCGCCGCCGGAACGAAGGCGGTCGAGGAGCTCTCCGCCGGCAACATGAAGCGCACGTGGACCGCCGCCGGCCGCGACTGGCTCTCGCCGGCCGCGGGCGAGGGGCCGGAGTTCCTGCGCGAGGCGACGCACGTGAAGAACGTCTGGACCCCCAGCGGGGACTAGCGGCCCGTCGCTTCAGCCCCGCCTGCGCCCCAAAGGCAACTCGCGCCGGCGCTCGCCGGTGGCCGCGAAGATGGCGTTGGCCACGGCGGGGGCCACGGGCGGCACGCCCGGCTCGCCGACGCCGGCGGGCGGCGCCTCGCTCTCCACGAGGTGGACGTGGACGTTGCGCGGCGCCTCGGTGATGCGCACGAGCGGGTAGTCGTGGAAGTTGGACTGCTCGATCGCCCCGTCCTTCGCGGTGATGCGTCCGTGCAGCGCCCCGCTCAGGGCGAAGACCACGGCGCCCTGGGCCTGGGTCACGACGGTGTCGCGGTTGACGAAGGTGCCGCAGTCGAGGGCGATGTGCGCCTCCTCGACCGTGGCCGTGCCGTCCCCGTCCACCGAGACCTCGACCACGACCGCGGCGTAGCTCAGGAAGCTGCGGTGGGCGGCGATGCCGAGGCCGCGTCCCTTCGGCAGCCTGCGGCCCCAGCGCGCCCCGCCCGCGGCCATCTCGACCACGTGCCGCAGGCGGCCGGTGTCGAACGGGTAGTCCTGGAGTGAGGCGTCGTAGTTCGTGTCGTCGACGCCGTCGGCCTTCAGGTCCAGGTGGCGCGGCTCGCCGATCAGCTTCAGCAGGTAGTCCTTCGGGTCGGCCCCGGCGGCGTGCGCCAGCTCGTCGGCGAACGAGCCGATCGCGAAGGCGTGGTAGATGTTCGCCACGGAGCGCAGCCAGCCGATGCGCACGCCCGGGGCCACCGGGGTGTTCTCGAGGCGCAGGTTCGGGACGTCGAAGGGCAGGTCCGTGAAGCCCCCGCCCAGCTCCCAGTTCGGCGGCTCCAGGGTGCTCGGGTCGAAGGTCGAGGCGATGCTCGGGAAGACGCTGCTGTGGCGCCACGCGACCGTGCGCCCGGCCGCGTCGAGGCCCGCCTCGAGCTGCTGCGCGCTCACCGTGTGGTAGAAGCCGTGCCGCATCTCGTCCTCGCGCGTCCAGGTCACCTTGACGGGGCGGCCCACCTCCCGCGAGAGAAGCGCCGCCTCGAGGATGAAGTCGGGCTTCGACTTCCGGCCGAAGCCCCCGCCGAGCAGCGTGACGTGCACGGTCACCTTCTCGACCGGGATCCCGAGGGCCGTGGCCAGCTCCTTGCGCGCGGTCATCGGGTCCTGTGTGCACGCCCAGACCTCGCAGCCTCCGTCCTTGAACGAGGCGAGGGCGGCCGGGGGCTCGATCGAGGCGTGCGCGAGGTGGGGGGCGTAGTAGCGGGCGGAGACGCGCGTCTTGGCGCCGGCCAGCGCCGCGTCCACGTCGCCGCGACGGCGCACGACCTTGCCGGGTCGCGCGGCCTTGCCTTCGAGCTCCTTGCGGTACGCGACCGAGTCGTAGGGCGTTCCGGGGCCCGGGAGCCAGGTGGTCTTCAGCGCCTCGCGTCCCTGCAGAGCGGCCCAGGTGTGATCGGCCACCACGGCCACACCCCCGAGCGGCTTGAAGCCCTGCGAGAGGCCCGCGGGTTCGAGGGTCACGACGTGCCGCACGCCGGGCACCGCAAGCGCCGCGGCGCGGTCGAAGGAAGCGGGCTTGCCGCCGACCATCGGCGGGCGCTCGATGGACGCGTGGAGCATGCCCGCGGCCTTCGCGTCGATGCCGTAGCCGGCCCGGCCGGTGACGATGTCCGGGACGTCCACGAGACGGCGGGCCTTGCCGATGTAGCGCCACTGGGCGCGGGGCTTGAGCTTCAGCGTCGCCGGGTCGGGGGCCGGCAGCGCGGCCGCCCGCTCCGCGAGCTCGCCGTAGCCGAGCCGTCGCCCGCTCGCGCGGTGGTGAACGAAGTGGGGGGCGGTCTCGCACTCGGCCGCCGGGACGCTCCAGGCCTGGGCGGCCGCCTCGACCAGCAGGCGCCGGGCGGTGGCGCCCACCTTGCGCATCGGCTCGAGGAAGTCGCGGACGCTGTGGGAGCCGTCGGTGTTCTGGCTGCCGTAGCGCTCGTCGCCGAGCGCCTGGACGATGCGAACGCGGTCGAGGTCGGCGTCGAGCTCGTCCGCCACGACCATCGGCAACGCGGTGCGGATCCCCTGTCCCATCTCGGAGCGGTGGGCCACGATCTCGACACCGCCCGCCGAGTCGATCGAGAGGAACAGGTCGAAGCGGAACGAGCGCGCGGCGGCCGAGGCCGCCTGGGCGCCCGTCGCGCGCAGGCCGAGGACGAGGGCCCCGGCGCCGAGGCCGGTCAGCTCGAGGAAGCGGCGCCGGTCGACGAGCGCGATCCGGGCGCTCACTGCGCCGCCTTCCGGATCGCTTCGCGGATCCGCAGGTAGGTGCCGCAGCGGCAGAGGTTGCCGGCGAGCGCTTCGTCGATCTCCTGGTCGGAGGGCTTCGGCGTCCGGCGCAGCAGGGCAGCCGCGCTCATGATCTGGCCGCCCTGGCAGTAGCCGCACTGAGGTGTATTGACCTCCTGCCAGGCCTGCTGGAGCGGGTGTCGTCCGTCCGGAGACAGCCCCTCGATCGTCGTGATCCGGCTCCCGGCCAGGGTACCGATCGGTGTCGCGCAGGAGCGCTGCGCCTCGCCGTCGACGTGGACCGTGCAGGCGCCGCACTGGGCCATACCGCAGCCGTACTTGGTGCCGGTGAGGCCCAGGATGTCGCGAAGCGCCCAGAGCAGGGGCATGCGGGGATCGGCCTCGACCTCGTGATCGACGCCGTTGACGTTGAGACGCACCTTGCTCAAGTGGCCCTCCTGTCCGGCTGGACTCGCGCTGGATTTGGGGGGGATCTTACAGCCGCCGGCGTCGAAGATGCGAGCGGGCGCGCGCCCGTGGCGTCAGAGGACGCGCCACCATGGCACCGACAGCACGCGCTCGCTCAGCCATTCTGTCGTGTTCCCTGCGTGGAGCAGCAGCGCACCGTGGGCGGTGCTCCCGTACTCGTCGAGCAGGGCGCGCAGATGCCGGGCGTCCCGGTGAGTGGGGCGGGGTGTCGCCTTCACCTCGACAGCCAGCAGCCTGCCCCGCCGCTCCAGGACGAAATCGACCTCCTCCCCTCCGGCGGTCCGCCAGTAGAGCACCGACGGGCGAGTGGGCTCGGCATCGCGCCAGGCCAGCAGGTCGCAGAGGACCATGTTCTCCAGGTGCGCGCCGGTCGGGGCCTCCTCGTCGCCGAGGTGCAGCGCGAGCCCAGTGTCGGTCCAATAGAGCTTCGGGGACTTGATGAGCCGCTTCGTGCGGTTCACAGCGTATGGCTCGAGCCTCAGGAGTTGATAGGAAGTTTCGAGCAGATCGAGATAGCGCTGGACCGTGGCCCTCGGGATGCCCGTGTCCCGGGACAGCTCGGTTTGGTTCACGAGATTGCCCAGGCGGAGGCAGGCGGCCCGCATCAGGCGCCTGAACTCCACCAGGCTGTCGATGCGCGCCAGGTCGCGCAGGTCCCGCTCGAGGTAGGTCTGGGTGTAGCCCGAGAACCAGAGGGCTCGCTGCTCGGGCGTCTTCAGTGTTGTCGAGGGCGTGGGGTAGCCACCGCGAGAGGCGCAGGATCTCCAGTCGGCCGGCTGGTCCTTCCCCCCCAGCAACTCGGGCCATTCGTAGGGCGGCCGCGACAGGAGCGTGGTCCAGCGGCCCACCCGCCCGTCTCCCGCGAGCTCACCACGGGAGAGGGGCCAGAGCGTCAGGTAGCTGGCCCGGCCCGCCAACGTCTCCGCGACCCGCTGCGAGAGCAGCAGGTTGGCGGAGCCCGTGAGGAGGAAGCGTCCGGGCGTGCGGTCGCGATCCACGGCTCGCTTGACCGCCAGCAGCAGGTCGGGAGAGCGCTGCACCTCGTCCAGGGTCAGTCGCTCAGCGCGGCGCAGGAGATCGTCGGGCGCCGATAGCGCCTGGTCGCGGATGTCGAGGTCGTCCAGCGTGAGGTAGGTCCTGGCGCCGTCCACGTGACGAACGAGCGTCGTCTTGCCCGTCTGGCGAGCGCCCGTGAGGACGACGACCGGGAGAACCGAGAGAGCGTCCGTGAGCGGCTGCGTCAGGAGACGTGGAAGGAACGGCGTTCGACCTGCGCGCACTGTGTGGGCGATAATCGCCCATGGCATGGGCGATTGTCAAGGAGGCGGACCGCCCCGGAGGGCGGCCCTCTCGGGTTGGATGCCTTGCGCTACTTGCCGAGCCGGCTGAGGTCGGCCCGGTACTTCAGGATGAAGGTCTCGGCGGACTCGATGCTGTTGCGGCGGCGCTGGTCGAGGCTGCGCGCCTCTTCCTCGCCGTAGGCCTTCTTCAGGACGTCCATGAAGCTCGGCCAGGCGTCGCGCTCGGCGTACTTCGAGAACGGGCTGCTGGTGAGGTACAGGTTCACCGGGCCCACGGCCGCGGCGCGGCGGATCGAGGTCGGCGCCTCGGCCACCTGCTCCGCGGCCGCCTTGTAGCGGCCGATCACGGCCTCCCACTCGCGGACGCTCTCGGGCTTGACGCGCGTGCGCATCAGCTGGAGGTACTCGGGCTGGGGATCGTAGGCGCGGGGCTTGGTGCTCAGGTCGGGCAGCAGGCGGTACACGACGCTCTCGGTGGACTCGATGCTGGTGCGTCCGACGCGCAGCGCGCGGGGCCCCTCGATCTCGCCGAGCGCCTTCGTCAGGATCTCGGACGTCGAGAGCATGCTGTCGACGTCCGCCCACTTGTCGAAGTAGCTGGCGATCATGTACGTGTAGCCGGGCCCGCCCGCGACGACCTGGTACGTGATCGTGCGCTGGCCCTGCCCGATCTTGTCGCCCGCGGCGATCACCTTCTTGACGAACGCCTCGTAGTCGACGGCGCCCTCCGGCCTGGTGTGGACGGTCAGGACCTGCACGAACGCCTTGGGCTGACCCTGCGCCTGCGCGGCTACGGCCGCTGCCAGGACGCACGTCGAGACGAGGATGGAGCGGGCAATCTTCATTCAGACTCCTGTCTGTGGACGGCTGGTGAACGGGGATTGGGACGAGGAGCATACGCGCGTCCACGGCCGAAGGGAAACCCCGGGCCCCGGCCGGGGCGCTACGGTAGCGGCGTCGCGGCGCCTTCCTCGGAGCGGACGGTGAACTGCCGGAACTTCCCGTAGCGCGCCACGCTCTTGAACGGGCTCGGGAACGTCCGCACCTTCGCGGCGGCGAGGTCCGCGTACTCCTCCCGCATCTCCGCGGGCACCCACATCGCGAGCGCCGGCTCCCGGCGATACTCAGCGGTCACGCGCGCCCGGGCCTCGGGGCCGAAGTCGAACTCGACCTCGCTGCGCAGCACGGTGCCGCGCGTCGGATTCAGGAAGAAGCGACCCTTCACCGGCAGGTCCGTAGCTCTCGGCCCCTTGACCAGCGTCGGCCGGGTCCTCTCGCGGAAGAGAAGTTCGACCGTCTCCGTCGCGTCGATCGTCTTCCGCTCCCCGAGCCGGAACTCGAAGCGGCCCTGGTTGTCCGGCAGCAGAAACACCAGCGGCAGGGTCGGCAGGTTCACCGTCCGGTTCACCGGGCCGATGTTGTAGGCGGCGCTCGCCGCCAGCACCTTGTCCGCCTGCGCGCGCAGGTCGGGGCTGGGTTTCGAGAACAGCTCGACCAGCCGTTCCTGGCGGTCACGCACCGGCTTGCCGTTCACCTCGAAGACGTCGCGGTAGCTGGCCCAGGGGAACTCGCCCGCGAGGCGGACGAACACGAGATCGGCGCGTGTGGTCTGCTTCTTGTAGACCGTGTCCGCACTCACGCCCCCGCGGCCCTGGCGCAGAGCCCCGGGGTCCAGGCCCGCCTGACCGTACAGCACCGGCCCCGCTCCCCCGACGCGCTGAACCGCGACCGCCAGGTCCTGGGTGTAGGTCTCCTCGACCACGAGGTTGCTGAAGCTGCGCTCGTACTCGGCCACGTACTCGCCCGCGTGCTGCAGGGCCTGCACCAGCTCGGGTGCGTACGGCGGGGCGGGCTCGAGGCCGCGCGCCACCGCCACGCGCGCGTCAGCCGACCGCTCGAACCGGTGGAAGCCCGAGAACGCGGCCGTGGCCTTCGACTGCCCTTGGGGCAGGTCCTCGTACGACTCGCGCCGCTCCGCGGGAACCCGGATGCCGAGCGTCGGGTCCAGGCGGTACTCCACCGCGACGAGGGCGCGCCCCGCGAGGGGCGCGAAGCGGAACTCCAGCTCGCTGCGCAGGAGCGTGCCGTGGGCGGGGTCGATCCACAGTCGCCCGCTCGCGGGGAGCGACTCGCCGTTCGACCGGGCGACGAGGGTGGGCCTCGCGGTCTCCTCGAAGGCGACCTCGACGCTGTCGAGGCTGTCGAGCCGCTTCTTGCCGGCCAGCCGCCAGCTGAACCGGGACTGGTTCCGGGGATGCAGGATGGCCAGGGCGAACGTCGGCTCGTTGAGATTCCTCATGCAGGGGCCAACGGTGTAGCGGGCGTCGTCGTCGTCGCGCAGCCGGCGAGCCTGGCGCTCGGCCTCGGCCGCGGGAAGGCTCGAGAAGAACCGCTCGAGCCGCCGCTCTCGGTGCCGCACCTCCGTGTCGTCCACCTCGATGACGTCGCGGAACGAGAGCCAGGCCCCGCCGTCGGGGGAGCGCACGAAGACCACGTCGGCCTTCGTCGTCCGCCGGCACCAGTATGCGATCGGGCAGGTCAAGGGGAGCGTCGCCACGGGTCCCTCGATCTTCTTGACCGCCCGGCCTTCGGCCCGCATCGGGACCCATTCGCTGTACACCTCGTCTGCTCCGACGTCCCGGAAGCTCTGCTCGTACTCGAGCACGTATCGGCCCGCGCGCTCGAGCACCGGCACCAGCTCCGCGGGGACGGAAGGAGCGTTCGACACCGGACCGGGCGGCGGCGGTTCGGCCGCACGCGCGGGCTCGCCCCGCGGACGGATCTCGAACGACGCGCGGCTCTCGGCCGTGTCCATGCCGGCGCGCACCGTCGCCACGACCTCGTAGCGGCCGGCGGGCAGGGAGCCCGCGGAGATGCCGCCGACCCAGGCCCGACGGCCCTCGGCGTCCGGAACGGGCAGCGCGGGCGTCAGCGTCTTGAGGCTTTCGCCGCCACGGCGGAGCTCGAGGCTCAGCTCGGGCGCCGCGCCGGCCGGCACGTAGACCGGCAGCAGCAGCGGCACCTCGCGCGTGCCCGGGCGCAGGACGGCCGTGCCGAGCTCCGGCTGGACGGCGACTCCGCCGACGGTCAGCGGGTCGGGGCCTGCCGCAGGATCCGCCGGCTGCGCGGCGCGGATGACCGTCAGGCTGCCGAGAGCAAGGCCGCCCGCGGGGGCTTCGACGGCGGCAGCGGTGCGCGAGGTGCTGATCCCGCCGGTCTGCCGGTCCTGCAGGGCCGCCTCGATCGTGTAGCGGCCCGGCGGCAGGGGCAGCACCCGACGCAGGACGAAGTTCGTCTCGCGCGGGCGGTCCGCCGCATCGAGCGTCCCGGCGATCCGATCGGCCAGTCCTGGGAGAGCCGCGCGACGGCGCGTCCGGTCGCATCCTTGATCACCGCCAGCAGTGCGAGGTGCGCCTGGTACGTACCGGCCGCCGGGTCGCGCGCGATCTCGACGGCCGAGACCGGCACCTGCGCCAGGAACACGGCCTCGCGCGCGGCGCCACGCGGCGCGAACTGCAGCAGACCCGCCTCATGCTCGAACGCGTGCGGGGGATCGGCCTGCGCGAGCGCGGTCATCAGGGGCAGCTCGAAGGCGGCCAGCGACGGCGTGCTGGCGGGCGTGGCGTAGTAGCCGGAGCGCGTCCGCACGCGCACGCCGGGCCGGCTCACCTTCACCTGGATGCGCCGGAACGTGCCGTCCTGCGCCGGGTTCGGCGGCGTGTAGACCACCTCGTAGTACTGGCCCAGTTCCTCGACCACACCGGCGAGCCCCGCGCCGAGGTCGTTGGTGTGGGCGATCGCCAGCCCGCCGGTGTCGCCGGCCACATGTTCGAGGAAGTCGCCGCTGCGGATGACCGCTCGCGGCAGGACGACTGGACCTCCGCCCGCACCGCCGGTGAGTGTTTCACTGGGCGCCGGCTTGGTGAACGAGCTGCGGCCGCCGCCCGTTGCGCCCGCCGCGCTGAACAGGCCGACCGCCTCATCGAACGCACCGTGGCCGCCGACGCGGGCCGCCGTCAGGCCGGTGGCGTCGACCGTGTGGATCGTGACGTTCGCGCGGTTGGCGACGCTGACCATGTCGTCGTAGGTGGCGTTTCTCAGGTCCGGCACCTCGCGCGCCTCGGCGAAGTAGATAACGGACTTCCTCCCGCGCACGGGCGCGAGGCTGCGCGAGATCGCCATCAACGCGTAGAGGGAGTCGTAGGTCTGCACGCGCTGTGACAACTCGGCCAGCTCGGTCGCCACGGCCTGGCCCACGGTGGCGGCCAGGTCCCTCGGCAGCGGCGCCACGTCCGGCGGCCGCTGGGCCTCGCCCGGCGGTGGCGACGTGGGCGGCGCGATTGCCTGCAGGTCAGGGACCGCGACGGCGCGGGCGCGGGAGTCGTCCCCGAGGGTGGCCGCTTGCACCGCCGCGGCCAGGCGCGCCTGGTCTCCGGTGAACGGCTGGAGTGCTCGCGTGCCGTCCCGGTCGACCTTGAACACGGCGAACCACGTGTTCGGTGGGAAGCGCTGCTTCAGCAGGTCGAGAGCGC
>JBGASI010000078.1:0-11964 GCA_044229815.1 Vicinamibacteria bacterium
GCGGCGACGAGCGGATGCTGGCGGCCCTTGGCGACCAGCGACAGCAGGTAGAGCAACTGACCCGGGTTGTCGGCCTCCTGGACGCCGCCGTTGTTGCGGTCGAAGGGCTCACCGAGTTTCAGGATCCAGTCGCGCAGCACGAGGTCGAGGTTCCCCGTGCGCCTGAGCACCATCGCCACCATCGCGCCGTCCCGGTACCACGGCCTGCGGTACACGAAACGGTTCGGCAGCGGGCCGTCCGCCACGACGTTGACGAGGATCTCGTGGTGCAGCGCGCGCAGCACCGGGGCCCACGGATGGCCCTCGAAGGCCGGCAGCCTGACCTCGCCACGGGCGACAGCGCGGCGCTCGCCCCCCTGCTGGATCCACACTCCGCTCTCGTCCTCGTAGATGCGGATGCTCTCGGAGGCTGCGGTCTTCAGCTCGACGGCGTAGGCCGAAGGCACGATCCGCTCCTCGACCACCTCCCATCGCGCGACGACGCTTCCGCCATCCTCGCGCAGCGCGCCGGTCTGGTAGACGAGTTTCGAGCGCCGCGGTCCGGCGCCGAACAGGAAGAAGGACGACGGCGGCAGCCTGCGGACGCCGGGGTTGCGGCGGCGCAGCGCCGCCAGACAAGCGCGATAGCTCGCCAGCTCACCCTGGAGCGAGAGAGCCAGGCGGTCCGCCCAGGCGCTACTGCTTCGCGCGGAAACCAAGGCGCCGCCCGACAGCGCCGCGAGGAACGCCCGCCGGTCGAGCCCCGATGAACCACCGCCAACCCGCGGGCCGACCCGAGTCACTCCGCGCTCGCGCGGCTCATCACCGTGCATCCAGTGCCTCCCTCCGCCAGCGTCCTCAACCG
This sequence comes from Vicinamibacteria bacterium, assembly GCA_044229815.1. Lineage (GTDB taxonomy): Bacteria > Acidobacteriota > Vicinamibacteria > Fen-336 > Fen-336 > DATBSL01. The sequence goes on from JBGASI010000078.1 coordinate 845, forward strand.
CCGAGCACCCGCCGCCAGGCCGGATCTCGCTGACGAAGGCCCGCACCGACGTCATTGCCAGCTCGTCCGAATTCTACCTGGCTCCGCCGGAGCGCAGGCGGCAGCGCAACTGCGGCACCGTCGACGCCCTTCCTCATCGGCCGTCGAACGCGATCCCGACCGCGACCTCGACGACGTGCGCCCGCGGTTCGCCGAGCAGCATGCTGTCCTGGACCTCGACGCGGATTCGTCTGCCGCTCCCGGCGGGCCGGTCGAACGCGAGCCCCGCATGCAAGAGGTGTATGGGGCCGCCTGAGAGCGCCAGCGTGTATCCCGCTCGCAGGCTGGTCCGAGCGCTTCCGAGCGGCAGGATCAGCGAGGGCGAGAGGGTCCCTACGCCGTACACGGGAGGCCACAGAGCCGAGAGCCAGCCGGCGTCGACCCCGTAGCCGACGCCGCGGTCGGGCACCGCCTCGAGGCCGAGCCGCACGTGGCCGAGGGCGGCCGAGTAGTCGCCGACCAACAGCGCGGGGCCCGCCGCGACCGTGAACGTGGTGGGCGCGGAGTCGGCGCAGGCCTCAGCGCCCGCCAGTGCCATACCAAAGAGGACGACGGCGACGAAAGCCCGCATCGCGACCTCCTCGTGTTCCTTCCGTCGCTGGGCAATCTAGGTCCACGGCCGTCGGCCGTCGCGGGGCGAACCCCAAGGAAGATCCAAGGAGAGCGCGCCTGCTGCACGCTTGAGCCCGTTCTGCTCGTCGGGGAGTCGGTCGATGGAATGGGGTGGCTCGCTCCACGTGGCCCCTTGTCGCCCGTGGCGAGCAGGCCCCCGGTCGGCGAGAACTTCGCCTCCTGGGAGCCGGTGACGACTCGGACCAGCTGTCCGCTCTCCACGTCCACGATCGAGACCTTGTCGTCGTGCCTGAAGGTAGGCAACCGGATCAGGACCGGAATGCTACGCTGTCCGCTCTCTGCGGACATGCTATTATTCCGGACATGAAGGCTCTAGAAGGTTCGGATCTCAAGCCCTATCTGGACCGCCTTCGCGCGCTTCCGTTCGTCAAGCACGTAGAGGCGCGTCCCGACCACTCTCCTGCGCACGACGAGGACGCCCGACTCACGCTCCGCACTCCGAAGGGACGCCACGACCTCGCGGTCCAGATCAAGACGATGCCCCTAAGCCGAACCGCTGCGCAGAGCATTGTCGATCGTGCCTTGCGCCACCCCATCCGACCTTGGGTCGCCTTCTCGCCCTACGTGTCGCAGCCAGTCGGGCATCTTCTAACGTCCCATCACATCGGCTTCCTCGACCAGGCGGGAAACTGCCACATCGCCGTAGGCGAGGACTACCTCGCCCACATCGAGGGGCGAAGGCCGGAGGCGCCGTCTCGACAGGGTAGAGGTCTCGGCGCCAAGAGCTACCAGCTTCTCTTCGCTCTTCTCGCTCGCCCCGAGCTCGTCACCGCTCCGGTCCGGTCCTTGGCTGAAGCGGCCGGCGTCCGCAAGACGGCCGCCGGTGACCTGCTGCAGCGCCTGAAGAGCGAAGGGCTCATCCTCCGTGACAAGGCAGGCATGCGGATCGTGCGACCCAACGCGCTGATGGACCGATGGCTAGCAGGGTACGCGGACAAGCTCAGGCCTCGCCTTCTCGTTGGTCGATACCGTGCCGCTGCCAAGGACCCGCTCGCCTTCCAGAAGCTCGTCGAGGCCATGCCGGAGGGTCTCGACTGGGCCTGGGGCGGGGCGACTGCCGGCTATCGACTGACGCGGCACTACCGAAGCGCCACCACGACCCTGCACGTCGCGACGCCACCCGCCACAGCGCTACGGCAACTCAGCCTCCTGCCCGCGAAGGATGGCCCCATCGTTGTCTTGGGCGTGCCGGGTCCACTGGGTCTCCAAGGACCATCTCCGCACATCGCACATCCCCTGCTTGTGTACACCGAGCTCCTCGTCGAAGGTGACGATCGGGCTCTCGAAGCCGCGGCAGAGATCCGCACCAAGTTTCTCGGCCACCTCGGGTGAGCGCCTTCACGACGAGCCAGACGCTGGCTCTTAGGCAACTTGCGGAACTCCGGGTCGACACCCGATTCTGCCTGATCGGGGCGAGCGCCCTTGCCTGTCAGATCGACCTGCCACGCCAGACGGACGATCTCGACATGTCCGTGTCCGTGTCGATCGACGAGATCGCTGCTGGTCTGCCCCGCCTTGGGGGATGGAAGCGGCATCCGAAGAAGGAGCACGAGTGGCTTTCGGATGAACCACGTCTTGCCTGACGATGAACGGCGTTTCGCCGACGATGTGCTGGATGCTGGAATCCCGTACGAGCATGCCAGCGCCTACCTGTTGGGTCAGGACCTCAGGCAGCTGGTGAACGGCACAGAACGGACGGCGGTCGATGACTTCGTGGCACGCCTGCGTGACGAGCGCGATTCCTCCGCCACGCAAGGAAGGATGGCCCGGCTGGGGCCCACGTCTTGGAACCAAGACCCCGATGAACTGCTGGAACGCATCGACGCGTTCAAGCTGGGATTCGGGGACATGGAGCTGCCATGACACCGGCGAGAGCGCGAGGCCGGAGACGAAGCAGGTGCCGGTGATCGGGCGTCGGCGTCTCGTCGCGCTTCCGCTCCTGGGCCTTGGCATCGCCGCGTGTGCGCTGTCCCGTGGCCCGGCCGGCTCGCGCCACCCGGCGCCGCCGGACCCCGACGGCTGGATCGACGCACACGCCCTGTCGGCGCCAACCGAGGCGCGCCAGACAGTGGCGTCGCTCGCGGCCTTTCTCACCGCTCCCGCACGCAATGAGCGCGACAAGGCGCGCGCCATCTACCGCTGGGTGACCGCGTTCATCGACTATGCTCCGCAGGGAGTCACAGCGTCCACGGCACTCGATCCGACGCCCGAGGCGGTTCTGGCCCGCGGTACGGCCGTCTGCGCGGGCTTCTCGGACCTCTTCACTGCCCTGGCCCGTGCGGCGGGCCTGGAAGCCGAATCGATCACAGGTTACGGCAAGGGCTACGCCTACGAGGCGGGCGAGCCCGTCCCGGTGCCCACCAATCACGCCTGGAATGCGGTCAAGATCGACGGCCACTGGCGTCTCGTCGATTGCACCTGGGGAGCCGGGGCGGTCGAAGACCGCTCGTACGTCAAGCGCTTCAACCCCTTCTACTTCTTGACCTCCCCGATCGCATTCTCGTGGCTCCACTTCCCGGTGGATCCCCGCTGGCAGCTTCGCGATCCGCCTCTCACGCTGGCCGAGTTCGAGGCGCTGCCGCTCGTGCGCCACCCGTTCTTCGAGTACGGTCTCGAGCTCGTGAGCCACCCCTCCGCGATCATCCGCGCGTCGACACCGCGCACCACGATACTCATCGCGTCGCCTCCGGGCGTGGCACTTCTGGCCTCCGCGCATTGCCCCCCCAGCGCGACAATGCCGGTCAACATCCCGGTCCAGACCCGACGCGGGCGGCACTCTCTCGCCGTCGATACCCGTGGAGCGAGCGACTGCGTCGTGCGCGTCTTCGCCACGAGCGAGAGCGATCAGGAGCGCGAGTCGGGCCGGGCGGTCTTCCGCTGGGCGCTCGCCTATCGGGTCCGCGCGGCCGGCTCGACGGAGTAGCCCGCCACGATCGCACATCACGCCGGAGGCTGTCGGATGGGCGCGGTGGCCTACCGGCCGGCGCCGCCCGCCGCGCTCGCCTCGAGGCGCTTCGTCCACTCCGCGGCGCGCGCGGCGACGGACGCGTCAGTGACGGCGCGGCCCCACTCCGCGTAGAACTCCGAGACGAACTGGGCCGCGCGCTTGGTGCGTGCCTCGCGCGGCGGCAGCTTCGGCACGTGCTGCACGAGAAGCGGTTCGGCCTCGGCCCAGCGTCGCTGGCGCGCGAGGGCCATGCCGAGGTGGACGGAGGCGTCGCCGAAGAGAGCGTCGCCCTCGCCGGCGTCCTCACCTTTCGCCTTGCGCGCCGAGAGGATCGCGAGGACGGCGCGCAGCTCCTTCTCGGCCGGCGCGTGGCGCTTCAGCCCGACGAGGGCCTCGGCGTGCGCGTCGCGCAGGTAGAGCGTGTCGAGGTCCTCCGCGCCGAGGGCCTTCGCCGCCTCGGCCGCGCCGCCCGCGGCGAGGCGCTCCGCCTCGGCGAAGCGGCCCTGGGCGGAGAGGTTCGCAGCGAGGCACTTCACGGAGGAGAGCGTCCGCGCGTGGTCCGGGCCCAGGACGCGGCGTCTCCCCTCGAGGGCCTGGCGGTGGAAGGCCTCGGCCTGCTTGTCGTTTCCGAGCTGGTCGTTGAGCTCGCCGAGGTTGTTGACGCTGTTGAGCGTCGACGGGTGCTCGGGGCCGTAGATCTCGACCTTGAGATCGAGGGCCCGCTGCGTGAGCGGCGCCGCCTCCTCGAGGCGGCCCATCAAGGCGAGGTCGTTCGCGAGGTTGTTGATGGCCGCGATCGTCCCGAGGTCCTTCTCGCCGCGCAGCCTTTGGCTCGCCTCGAGGACCTCGCGGTGCAGCGCCTCCGCCTTCTCGTAGCGGCCGGTCTCCTGGTACGTGTTCGCGAGGTTCGCCATCGTGTCGAACGTCCCGCGGTCCTCGGGCCCGAAGCGTCGGCGGCGCAGCGCGAGGTTGTGCTCGTAGATCGGCTCGGCGTCCTTGAAGCGCCCCTGCTTGCGCACGAGGTTCGCGAGGTTCATCTCGTAGGCGAGCGTGTCCTCGTGGTCCTCGCCGAGGGTCCTCCGCCCGATCTCGTAGCTGCCGCGCGTGAGCGGCTCCGCGTCGGCCAGCCGGCCCATGCCGAAGTAGAGCTGGCCGAGCTGGTTCATCGCGTGCAGCGTCCGCTGGTGCGTGTCGCCCAGCGCGCGCCGCCGCAGCTCGAATGCCCGCACGAGGTGCGGCTCGGCGGCCGGGAAGTCGCCCAGCTCGCGGTACGTGTAGCCGATCGCGTTGCGGATCTCGGCCTCGACGAGCGGCTCGTTCGCGAAGCGCTGTCCGCCGCGGGAGTCCTTCTCGAGGCGCTCGGCGGCCGCCGCCAGCGCCTCGCGCATCGTGACGTCCTTGCCCTGCCCCTTCTTCGCCGAGGGCGCCACCGCCGCGAGCAGGTCGACGTTGAGGAAGTCGTTGACCGCCTCGGCGATCGCCGCCTGGCGACGCGCCTCGGTCGCCTCGGCCGCGGCCACGCGTTCCGCTCGCACCGCCCGCACGAGGGCCCAGGTCGTACCGACGACGCCGGCGAGGAGCGCGAGCGCCACAGCGCCCGCGGCGAGGAAGGCTGCGCGGTGACGCCGGACGAGCTTGCGCGCGCGGTAGGCGCGGCTCGGCGGGCCGGCCGCGACCGGCTCGTCGCGCATGTGCCTCTCGACGTCCGCGGCGAGCGCGTTGGCCGTGGGGTAGCGTCGCGTGCGGTCCTTCTCGAGCGCGCGCATCGTGATCCAGTCGAGGTCGCCGCGCAGCTCGTTGACGAGCCGGCGCGGCTCCGACTGGCGGGCGCGGGCGACGGCGGCGGAGTCGGTGTCCGGCCCCGTGAGGCGGGTGCTCGGCCGCCGCGGCTCCTCCTCGCGGATGATGCGCTGGATCTCCGCGTACCCGCCCCGCCGCAGGTCCTTGCTCGCGAAGGGGAGGGCGCCGCTGAGCATCTCGTACAGGAGCACGCCGAGCGCGTAGACGTCGGTGCGCGTGTCCACGTCGAGGCCGCCCATCTCGGCCTGCTCGGGGCTCATGTACTCGGGCGTGCCGACCAGGACGCCGAGCTCGGTGAAGAGCTTGCGCTCGCTGAGCTGCTGCGCCGTCGCTTTCGCGACGCCGAAGTCGATGATCTTCGGGACCGGCTGGTCGTCGCGGATCGCCACCAGCACGTTCGACGGCTTGAGGTCGCGGTGGATGATCCCCTTCTGGTGCGCGTGCTGCACGCCCTCGCAGACCCGCACGAAGAGACGCAGCCTCTCGCGGGTGTCGAGGCGGTGGCGGTCGCAGTAGGTCGTGATCGGCTCGCCCTTCACCAGCTCCATCGCGAAGAAGGGACGGCCGTCCGGCGTCTGCCCGCCGTCGAAGACGGTGGCGATGGCCGGGTGGTCCATGAGGGCGAGCGCCTGGCGTTCGGCCTCGAAGCGGTCGACGATCCGGGCGGTGTCCATCCCGGCCCGGATGACCTTCACCGCGACCTGGCGACGGATCGGCTCGCTCTGCTCGGCGAGCCACACCTCGCCCATGCCGCCTTCACCGAGCCTCGCCAGCAGGCGGTAGCGGCCCATGGTCCCTGCCGGCGAGGTGCTCGTCAGGTCGAGGCCCCGGCCCTCGAGGATCGGGGTGGGAGACGGGTCGTCGGACAAGGGGCGCCCTCCAGCGTGTGGGGTGAATTGGCCACGCTACGACGGGGTGGCGACCGGCGTCAAGCCGAAGGGCGCGGCGGGACTTCACCAAGGGGAAGAGGCCGGTGCGGACGGAGCTTCGATACCATCAGCCGCTGCCCGGACGGACCGACGGGAGCACCAGCGGAGGTGTCATCGTGCAGTCGATCAACCAGCCGGGAGTCCACGCGAGCGAGGCCGGCGCGAGCCGGCGCAACGTCAGGACCGCGCTGCGCGCTCTCGCGCTCGCTGGGCTTTGCCTGGCCGCGACCTCGGGCACGGCCGCCGAGCCGCCTCCCGGGCTCTCGCCCGCCGAGCGCGCGGTCTTCCGGCGCATCAAGGCGCGGATCATCCGCGAGGTGACGAAGACGCTCGCCGACGATCGCTTCGAGGGACGCGGCACGCTGCAGCCCGGCGGCGACAGGGCGGCGGCGTGGATTGCCGAGCGCATGAAGACGCTCGGGCTCGCGCCCGGCGGCGAGGGTGGCACGTATCTTCAGCCGGTGCCGCTCGTCGCGTCCGAGCTCGTCGCACCGAGCCGCGTCAGCGTCGACGGCACGCCCCTCGCGTACGGCACCGACTGGTCGACGCTCGGCACCTTCGCCGACATGCAGGTGAGCCCACCGCTCGTCTTCGTGGGCCACGGGATGGTGTCGAAGAAGTTCGGACGCGACGACCTGAAGGGCGTCGATCTCAAGGGAAAGATCGCCGTGTGCATCGAGGGCCGCCCCGCCGACGTGACGGCGGCGAAGTGGGCCGAGATCTCGGCCGACGCGAACCTGGTCGACACGCTCGTCGAGCGCGGCATCGCGGGCCTCATCAGCCTCCCGAACGGGCGCGAGCAGTACCCGCGCGCGTTCGTCCTCGACCAGACGGCGCGCCGCGTCATCAGCGTGCCGTCGACGACCGCCCCGAGCCCGATTCCCCTGATGTTCTTCGGTGCGGCGGCCGGAGAGCGGCTGCTGAGCGGGTCGGGCAGGACGGCGCAGCAGGCGCTCGACGACGCGGACGGCGCGGCGTTCACGCCGTGGCCCCTCGCCGCGAAGGTCGAGGTCCAACTCCACTCGTCGCGCAAGGAGGGCACGTCGCCCAACGTGATCGGCGTGATCAGGGGCTCCGACCCGGTGCTCGCCGCCGAGGCGGTCGTGTTCTCGGCCCACTACGACGGCTTCGGTGTGCTGCGCCAGGCCATCTACAACGGCGCGGCCGACAACGCGATCGGCGTGGGCGAGATGCTGGCCGTGGCCGAGGCGTTCGCGCAGGCCAGGGTGAAGCCGCGACGGTCGCTGGTCTTCATCGCGTTCACGGCCGAGGAGTACGGCCTCATCGGCTCGAAGCACTACGGGGCGCATCCCACGTGGGACCTGGCGAAGACGGCCGCTGTGCTGAACCTCGACGGCATCGGCACCGAGATCATGGGACCGATGAGGGGCATGGTGGCCTACGGCGCGTCGTTCAGCTCGCTCGGTCCGCTGTTCTTCGAGGTCGCGCGCGCCTACGGCATCACCCCGATGGACGACCCGATCCCGGAGCAGGGTGTCTTCCGCCGCTCCGACCACTATTCCTTCGTGGAGCGCGGGGTACCCGGCCTGATGCTGGTCGGCTCACCCGTCGTCACCCCGAAGGAGTTCAGCGAGCGGTTCGACGCGTTCGAGCGGACGAAGTACCACCAGCCGTCGGACGACGTGTACCGCGACTGGTACTGGAAGGGCGCGCGCAAGGTGGCCGACATGATGGCGCTCATCGGCCATCGCGTGGCGCAGGCCGAAGCGCTGCCGTCGTTCAACGCAGGCAACGAGTACGCCGGTCGCGCACGCGGAGAGGCGCCCAGGGACGCCGACAAGAAGTAGCGGGCTCCGTCGGGCTCGCGGGCACGACGGGCAGGGCGCTCGGCCTAGTCCGGCGCGCGGCGGCCGTTGCTGTCGAACTGCCGCAGCCACAGGTACATCTGCTCGACGTCCGTCTGGCGGTAATCGTGGCCTCCGGGGAAGGTGACGAAGGCCAGCTCCGGGTTGCCGGCGGCCTGGAGCAGCGCGTAGGCGGTCCGGTTCACCGCGAGCAGGCTGTCGGAGGTGCCGACCACGAAATACGCGGGCAGATGGCGCAGCTCGGTGGCGACAGTCGCATCGACCTCCCGCGGGTCGTACCAGAGGGCCCCTGCGTGGACGCCAAGGGCCGCCCAGACGCCGGGCGATCGGTGGGCGAGGTGCCACGCCCCGTAGCCCCCCATGGAGTGGCCGCACAGGTACTGCCGGCTGTCAGCCACCCGGACGAGCCTCTTGACCGCGGCCAGGCCCTCCCAGACGTCCGTCTCTGCCACGCCCTGGTACCACAGGTTCCCGCGGCCCCAGGGGGAGACGAGATAACCGTCCTCGAAGGCGAAGCTCGTCCCGGCATTCGAGAACGGATAGGCCAGGTACGGTAGACGGTCCGCCGCCACGTCCCACAACCCGTGCAGCTGAACGTAGAGGGGATACTCCCGCTCGGGATCCCAGCGGGCGGGCAGGGTGAGCCACGCGAAGGACACCTGGCCGTCGAGCGAAGAAACCCACGTGACGATGAGCGGCCTGGAGCGATCGAGGTAGCTCTCGCGAAGCGTGGGGCTGTGGGGCGTCGAAGGATCCCTGAAGGCCGCCCACAGCGAGCTGATGCTCGCGCTGTCCTGGGCCGAGCGGTGGTCCCCGGCCTCGATGACCTGGAGGATCGAGTTGAACTGAAGGCGCAGGAGCGCATCGCTGGACCCGTCCGCGAGCGCCTGGAGGGCGCTGCGAAGGCTGGCGCGGTCGTCCGCCTGCGGCGTGGGGGTCGGGGTCGGCGCCGGCGTTGGCTGAGCGGGCCGTTCGCCGCCACAGCCGGCGCAGGCCAGCGACACGATGCCAAGGACCACGCCGAGGACTCGATGGTTCATGACCCGAGACGTTCCTCCCTGAAGATCATTCCCGCGAAGGCCGCGGAGGATACCGGCCGGCCGCGTGGCGACCCTGGCAGACCGGTCTGCAGACGAGAGCTCGAAGTATGGGCTTGACAACTCAGACGTGCCGTCTTAGCTTTGAGACAGACACGACGTCTGACATGGAGACAAGACAGTGGCCCGACGCCCTCAGGACGTGACCGACGCCGAGCTCGACGTGCTGCGCGTGATCTGGGACCAGGGAAGCGCGACGATCCGCGCGATCACCGACCGCCTCTACCCGAAGGGCGAGACGTCCGAGTACGCCACGGTGCAGAAGCTGCTCGAGCGGCTCGAGGACAAGGGCCACGTCGCCCACCTCAGCGAGGGCCGCGCGAACGTCTACCGTGCGCGCATCGGCCGCGACGACCTCGTCGCGCGCCGCCTGCGGGACACCGCCGAGCAGCTGTGCGACGGGTCGCTGACGCCGCTCCTGACGCACCTCGTCAGCGCCGGGCGTCTGTCGGCCGAGGAGTTGCGGGACCTGCGCCAGCTCGTCGACCGCCTCTCGCGCGAGAGGACCTCGCGATGAGCGCGCTCCTGTCGCTCGTCGCCACGAACGCGCTCACGGCGGGGGCGCTCGCGCTCCTCGCGTGGATGGCGGGCCGGACCCTGAAACGCCAGGCCGTCGTGCACGGGCTCTGGCTCCTCGCCCTGGTGAAGCTCGTGACCCCGCCCCTCGTGCCGATGGCGGTGCTGCCCGCGTGGGGCGCGCTCTTGCCGGCGCCGGCCGCGCCCGTGACGGCTCTCATTCGGACCCGGGCCGTGCCGGCCACCCCCGCCTCTCTCGCCGGACCCGGCGCCACGGCTTCCGGGATCCTCGCGGCCGGGGCGCCGGATCTGCACCGGCCCGCGGCGGGGGCCGCCCCGGCCACCCCGCTGCCGCTCGAGCACGCGCCCGCGGCCGTGGCTGGCCTGCTCGCGCTCGGGACGCTGGCCGTCGGATCGATCACCCTCTGGCGCGCGCGGCGCTTCCGCCGCCTGCTCTCGTCCGCCACCCCGGCCCCGGAAGCCGTCCGCCAACGCGCGGCGCAGATCGCGGCGAGCCTCGGGCTGCCCGCCGCGCCACCCGTTCTCCTCGTTCCCGCGGCAGTGCCACCGATGCTGTGGCCGGCGCGCCGCGGCCCGCTGCTCCTCCTGCCGCGGCCGCTCCTGACCCGGCTCTCTGCCGACGAGCGCGACGCCCTCCTCGCCCACGAGCTGGCTCACGTGCGCCGGCGCGACCACTGGGTCCGCTTCGTCGAGATCGCCGCCACCGCTCTGTTCTGGTGGTACCCCGTCGCGTGGTGGGCGCGCCGTGCCCTGCGCCGCGCGGAGGAGCGGTGCTGCGACGAGTGGGTGCTGCGCGTGCTGCCGTCGTCGGCCGACGCGTACGCGAGCGGCCTGCTCAAGAGCCTCGCCTTCGTTTCCGGCGAGATCGACCCGCTCCCCGCCGGCGCCTCGGGCGCCGGTCCCGTGCAAGACCTCGAAGCCCGACTGAAGGAGATCCTGATGACCCGACCGCTGCCTCGCCTCGCCGCTCCCGTCCGACTCGGCCTCGCCGCCGCCGCGATGGTCGGGCTCGCCGTCTTCCCGACCCGCGCGCAGTCGCGTGCGGTGGCCGAGGCGGCCGTGGTGGCCGCGGGCGCGACGGCCCCCTCGCCCGATGCGGAGCCGGTCGCGGCCCGGTCGGTCGCGGCTCGGCCGGTCGTCGCCGGCCCGGTCGGCGTGGTCGCTCCTCGTGACGTGAGGCCCCTCGTGGCCCTGTCGCCCCTGCGTGGTTCCGTCGGGGCCGCCAGCGCCGGCCTTTCCCTTGACTCGTCCGATACCGAGGACCCGGCGCTCGCCGCCGAGCGGCGGGCCCTCGACGAGCAGCGGCGCAAGC
>JBGASI010000632.1:0-2606 GCA_044229815.1 Vicinamibacteria bacterium
CGCTCGGGACCGTGACCGCGATCGGCGGTCCGCACGCCCGCGCCTACCCCGACGACGCGGCCCGCTACTTCGACTACGTCTTCGGCTTCGTCGACAAGCCGCTGCTCGCCGACGCGCTGCGCGACTGCGGCCCCCAGCGGCCGCTCGGCATCGTGCTCTCCGCGAAGAAGCAGCCGGCCCACCTGCCCGGCGTGCGCGAGCGCTGGCGGTTCATCGAGCCGACGATCGCCAAGGCCCCGGCGGTGAAGATCGTGCCGATGATCGGGAGCCTGGGCTGTCCTTACACGTGCAGCTTCTGCGTCGACTCGGTCGTCGACTACCAGCCGCTGCCGGAGGAGCAGATCCGCGAGGACCTGCGCTTCCTGCTCGAGACGCTCGAGCGGCCGCGCGTGGGCTGGCACGACCCGAACTTCGGGATCCGCTTCGAGGAGACGATGGCCGCGATCGAGGAGGCGGTGCCGCCCGGCGCCATCGACTTCGCCGCCGAGAGCAGCTTGTCCGTGCTGTCGGAGCCCCACCTGCGGCGGCTGCAGCGCAACGGCTTCAAGGCGATCCTGCCGGGCATCGAGTCCTGGTACGGCATGGGCGGCAAGTCGAGGACGGGCGCCGCGGTCGGGCGGGCGAAGGTCGAGCAGGTCTCCGAGCACGTCAACCAGATCCTGCGCTACATCCCGTACGTGCAGACGAACTTCGTGCTCGGCCTGGACGTCGACGAGGGGCCGGAGCCGTTCGAGCTGACGAAGCTGTTCGTCGAGAAGACGCCCGGCGCCTTCCCCGCCTACTCGCTGTTCTCGGCCTTCGGCCAGGCCGCGCCGCTGAACCTCGACCTGCAGCGCGAGGGGCGCGTGCTGCCCTTCCCCTTCCACTTCCTGGACAACAACCAGGCCATGAACGTCCGCCCGAAGCACTACTCCTGGGCCGGGCTGTACGACCGCATCATCGACCTGCGGCGGCACTCCTTCTCGGCGCGCTCGGTGGCCCGCCGCTTCGCCGCCAACAGCGGCCTGCTGACGCGCTCGCTCAACTTCGTGCGAGCCCTCTCGACCGAGGGCCTCGGGCGCATCCGGCACGACGCGGTCATCCGCGGCCTGCTCGACTCGGATCCCTCGGTGCGGCGCTTCGTGGAGTCGGAGACCACGTCCGTCCCCGCCTTCTACGAGAACCGCGTGCGGCGCGACCTCGGGCCGCTCTGGGACTGGCTGCCGAGCGGGGCGCTCGAGCACGATCCCAACGCCTACCTGCGCTCGCAGCCGGGCGCCCAGTCCGCCTCCGCCTGAGCGAGGCGGGGACTCCTCAGGCCGAGTAGTAGGGCACGGCGCCCGCCATCACCTCGGCCACCGCCGCGACGCAGGGCTTGTGCCCCTTCGGGTCCAGCCGCGGCCGCGAGCCGCTGCGCAGCTGCAGCACGCGCTGGCAGGCCACCGACACCACGTGGAAGCGGTTCTGCAGGGGGCCGACGGCCGACCCGTCCGCGCCCACAGCCGTCTCGTACGCCCCGTCTCTCGCCGCCATGCTCATCGCGCCTCCTCCGGCCCGGGGGGGGCAGGGCCGGTCCGCCGGGGACCGGCCCGCAGGGACGAGGCTGGAACGCGCCGCGCATCTGGGGGCCCGCACGGGGTGATGACGGATCACCTTAACACGGCGCGCGGCCCTCAGAGCAGCCTGCGCCCCTCGGCGGCCCGGCGCAGCTCGTCGCGGAAGGCGGGGTGCGCGCACTCGATCAGGGCCAGCGCCCGCTCGCGCAACGACTTGCCGTACAGGTTCGCGACACCGTACTCCGTCACGACGTAGTGCACGTCGGCCCGGCTGGTGACGACGCCGGAGCCCTCGGCCAGCGTGTCGCAGATCCGCGAGATCGTGTCGTTCTTCGCGGTCGACGGCAGGGCGATGATCGGCTTGCCGCCGCGCGAGCGCGAGGCGCCGCGGATGAAGTCGACCTGCCCGCCGAAGCCGGAGTAGATCGAGCGCCCCATCGAGTCCGCGCACACCTGGCCGGTGATGTCGACGGCGAGCGCCGAGTTGATCGCGACCATCTTCTCGTTCTGCGCGATCACGAACGGGTCGTTGACGTACTCGGTCGGGTGGAACTCCACGAACGGGTTGTTGTCGAGGAAGTCGAAGGTCCGCTGCGAGCCGAGCACGAAGGACGACACGATCTTGCCCTTGTGCAGCGTCTTCGCCTCGCCGGTGACGACACCCGCCTCGAACAGCTCCACCACGCCGTCGGAGAACATCTCGGTGTGGATGCCGAGGTCGCGCTTGTCGCCGAGGAACAGCAGCACGGCGTCGGGGATCTCGCCGATCCCCATCTGCAGCGTCGCCCCGTTCTCGATCAGGCCGGCGACGTTGCGCCCGATCGCGCGCGCCACCTCGCCCACCTCGGTCGACTGCGGCAGCTCCCGCACCGGGCGGTCGACCTCCACGACGTGGGTCAGGCGCGACACGTGGATGAAGGCGTCGCCGAGCGAGCGCGGCATCCGCCGGTTGACCAGAGCCACCACGGTGCGCGCCGACTCGGCAGCGGCCTTCGTGCACTCGACGCCCACGCCGTACGAACAGAAGCCGTGCTCGTCCGGCGGCGAGACGTGGATGAAGGCGACGTCGAC
>JBGASI010000633.1:0-2601 GCA_044229815.1 Vicinamibacteria bacterium
GGAACAGGACCCGCGTCAAGGGGCACTGCGGGGTCCGGAGCGCGGCGGCAGCCGGCGCTCGCGGACCGCGTAGATGGCCTTGCCCTGGCTCTCGTACCAGGTGCGCACGAGGAGCTCCCCGAGCAGGCCGAAGCTCACGAGGATGACACCCGTCAGGAAGAGGAGCGCGCCGAGCAGCAGCAGCGGCCGGCCGCCGATCGCCTCGTCGAGGAACAGCTTCACCCCGGCCAGGTACGCGAGCACCAGCAGGCCGAAGAACCCGCAGGCGAGCCCGATCAGGCCGAAGAGGTGCGCGGGCCGCGTGCCGTACGAGGCCAGGAACTTCACCGTGAACAGGTCGAGCAGCACGCGAGAGGTGCGGCCGATCCCGTACTTGCTGCTGCCGCGCGTGCGCGGGCGGTGGTTGACCGGCACCTCCGCCAGGCGGACCCCGCTCCACGAGGCGACCGCCGGGATGAAGCGGTGCATCTCGCCGTAGAGGCGCAGCTCGCGCGCGAGCCCGCCGCGCATGGCCTTGAGCGAGCAGCCGTAGTCGTGCAGCTTCACACCGGTCGCCCAGGAGATCAGGCGGTTGGCGAAGAACGAGGGGATGCGCTTCGACAGCGGGTCCTTGCGGCTGCGCCGCCAGCCGCACACCATGTCGAGGTCCTCGGCCTCGAGCTTCGCCACGAGCGCCGGGATGTCGGCCGGGTCGTTCTGCAGGTCGCCGTCGGAGGTCACGACGACGTCCCCCCGCGAGTGGTCGAAGCCGGCGGAGAAGGCCGCCGTCTGCCCGAAGTTGCGGCGCAGCAGCACCGGCCGCACCCGCGGGTCCCGAGCCTCGAGCGCCTGCAGCCGCTCGCGCGTGCCGTCCGTGCTGCCGTCGTCGACGAGCACCAGCTCGAAGTCCAGGCCGGCGCGTTCGAGGGCGGCGCCGACCTGCGCGTGCAGGTCGTCGAGGTTCTCGGCCTCGTTGAAGACCGGCACGACGACGGAGAGGAAGGGGCGTGCTGCTTCGTCCATGCGCCGTCGAGTATAAGCGACGGCCCGCGACCGCCGTCAGCGCCCCGCGGCCAGCAGGTAGGCCCAGTTGAGCGCGAAGAGGGCAACGCCGCCCAGGCGCAGCACCCGCGCCGCCGCCGGAGACACCTCGACACCGAGCGCGCTGCGGCGCAGCAGTAGCACGAGGTCGGCGAGCGCCCAGACGGCGATCAGCGCCGCCCCGGCGGCCGCCAGCGGGTTCATCGCGACCGCCCCGGCAAGGTCGAAGGCCGCCAGGCGCCCCAGGGTGCGGGTCGAGCCGCAGGTAGGGCACGGCAGCCCGGTGATCGCCTTGAAGTAGCAGACGACGATCGGCAAGCGGTCGAGGTGCAGCAGGCCCACGAGGGCCGCCGCCGCCAGCCCCGCCCCGCCGAAGACCAGCCCGAGCGACGGGGCGCCACGGCGCGCCACCAGGCGCACGGGCAACCTCACTGCAGGCGGCCCGCGAGCGAGAACGCGCCCGCGAGCGCGATCCCGATCAGGGCGCCGCAGCAGCAGCACAGCAGCACGAGCGGCAGCAGCACCGCCGCCGCCGCCTTGCCACGGCCGATCCCGTGCGCCTCCGAGAGCCCGATCACCTGCACGACCAGCGACCACGGCCCGGCGACCAGGGCGCCGCAGAACGGGAGGAGCGCCAGCAGGCTCGTCGCCTGCGCGAAGGCGATCACGCGCAGCGTGGCCTCGAGGCCGCGGCGGCCGCCGCCGAATGCCAGCAGCAGCAGGTGGACGACGCCCGACCACAGCAGCACCCCGAGCAGCACGGCCAGGCCGCCGAACACCGCCTGCCAGGCGAAGCCGACCCAGCCTTGCGCCCAGCCGACGAGCCTCGCCAGCTCCGGGTTGTCCGCGAGCAACGGCGACAGCCGCGCCCCCGCGACCGAGTCCCACAGGGCCTGGTAGAAGGCGGCGACCAGCACGCCGAACCAGCCCAGCAGCAGCGCGTAGAGCAGCGGCGAGCCCAGTCCACCGCTGACGGGCATGGCGCGGAAGAAGCGGCTGGGCGCGGTCAGCACCTGGCGCGTCGTCTCGGCGAGCGCAGCCACGAGGCCGATGCGGTCGCGCTCCTCCCACGGCGTCGTCGCGGCCTCCGGGGGCGCGCCTGGCGGTGCGCCGGCCGCCGCGCCGCAGTTCGGGCACAGCGCGTGGGGCGCTTCAGGGAGCGCGTGCTGGCAGATCGGGCAGAGCGCCATCCATAGCCTCCTCGCTGCGGCCCCCGCAGTATAAAGTAGCGCGATCATGCCGCGTGTCACCGCCCAGACCGTCGACCACGTCGCGCGCCTCGCGCGGCTCTCCCTGACCGACGACGAGCGCACCCTGTTCGCCCGCCAGCTCGACGAGATCCTCGACTGGGCCGAGTCGCTGCAGTCGCTGCCCGTCGACGACGTGCCGCCGATGACGCACGCCCTCGCCGTCTCGGCCTGGCGTGCCGACGAGGCGCGCCAGGGCACGCCGAGGGACCAGGCCCTCGCCGGCGCGCCCGATCCCGCCGAAGGGCTGTTCCGGGTGCCGCGGGTGATCGGCGGGTGAGCCTCCACGAGTCGAGCGCCGCCTCGCTGCGCGCCCGGGTGGCCGCGCGCGAGT
>JBGASI010000634.1:0-2598 GCA_044229815.1 Vicinamibacteria bacterium
TGGCGACGGTCGTGGGTGCGGGCCTGTTCATCACTGTCGTCGCTTTCGTGCAGGCCGTCTCCCCGCAGCCGCGGCGCCTGTACGGCCTGTGGCAGCCGCGCTGGGACTGGGCCGTCTTCGGCCCCTACGTCAACCGCAGCCACTTCGCGGGCTATGTGGTGATGGCGCTGCCGCTCGCGCTCGGTTTCGCGCTCGAGCGCTGGGAGAGGCTGCTGGCCGCCTGGCGCCGGCGCCGTCACGGCCTGCTCGCCCTGGGCGACCCCGAGGGCGGCGCCGCGGTCCGCGCCAGCGTCGTCGTCATGGTCCTCGTGGCGGGTCTCCTCGCCTCGGGCTCGCGCGGCGGCATCGCGGCCTTCGGCGCGACCGCCCTGCTGCTGCCGCTCGTGGCGCGGAAGCGTCGCCGCACGGCGCTGGCGGTGGCGGCGCTGTGCGCCCTCGGCCTGGCCTGGGTAGGACTCGGGGGCTTCCTGACCGCGATGCAGGCGCGCGGCATCCGCGGCAGCCGCCTCGACCTGTGGCGGGACATGCTGCCGATGGCGCCGCGGTTCCCGCTCTTCGGCGCCGGCTTCAACGCCTTCGCCACGGCGTACCCGTTCTACCAGACGGTCTGGCGGACGGAGTGGATCGGCGAGGCGCACGACGAGTACCTGCAGGTCCTGCTCGACACGGGACTCCTCGGCGCGGCTCTCTTCGCGGCCTTCTTCGTGATCGTGCTGCGCCGGGCCCTGGCGCGCGCCACGTCCTCACCTCTCGACCTTGGTGCGTTTGGTGCGCTCGTTGCGCTCGCGATCCACAACCTCGTGGATTTCAACTGGCAGATCCCCGCGAATGCCCTCACCTGGGTGGCGGTCGCGGCGCTCGCCTGCCGTGAGCGCGATCACCGTGAGCCGGCTCACGAGATCCCTTGAAACAGCGGGCGCGCGCTTCATAGAATGACGCGTCTCTATCTGCGTCGTCCGCCCGCGGACGGACGCTCTGGGTGGTCGCGATGACCGACGCGAAGAAGGGTTCCCTGACCGTGCTCGGCGGTCCGCTCGCGGGCGCCCGCTGCGTCCTGCCCGAGGCCGGCGCGGTGACGATCGGCTCGGCCGAGGGCTCCACGTTGCGCCTCGACGTGGCCGGCGTCAGCCCCTTCCACGCGCGGCTTGTCGTCGACGCCGCCACGGTCACCGCGTACGACACGGGCGCCGACCGGCGGCTCCACGTCAACGACAACCCCGTGGCGGCCGAAGGCACCGTCCTGCGCAACGGCGACATCGTCTGGCTGGGCACGCCCGGGGACGAGGACGTCGTCATGCTGCAGTGCATCTTGCCCCGGCGTCCGGTCGAGTCGTCCGCGACGGTCGCCGTGGAGGTCACGCCGCCCGCCCCGCCCACCCCAGCGTCCGCTGACGAAGCGCCGGCGGCGCCGGGGAAGACCGAGCCGACACCCCACATCGAGACCGTGGCCCTCTGGGCTTCGTCGCCCGCGCCCGCCAGCGAGCCCGCGCCCGCCAGCGAGCCCGCGCCCGCCAGCGAGCCCGAACCCGCCAGCGAGCCCGAACCCGCCCGCGAGCCCGAACCCGAACCCGAACCCGAGGCCCCGGCCACCTACGACTTCGCGCTCGTACCCGAGGTGCCGGCCGCGCCACTCGTCCAGTCCGCGCCAGAGCCCGCGCCCCCGGTGGCCGAAGCCGACGGCGACGGCGAGACGCTCGTCCTCTCGGGCCCGTCGTTGGCCGACGACGAGCTCGTCGACGCCGTCGCCGCCGCCGACGAGGTGACCCCCGAGGCCGAGGCGGCCGCCGTCGAAGAAGCCGCCTTCGTGGCGCCGCCCGCGGACGAGGCCGACGCCCCCCTGGTGGCCGAGCCCGCTCTCGAGGACGAAGCGTCCTTCGAGCCGCCCGTGCCGGCTCCCGTCGCCGAGGCCCCGGAGCAGGAGGAAACGGTCGCGTTCAGCGCGCCGGAGATCGAGCCGGCGATCGCACCGATTCCACCCGATTTCGAGGACGCGACCATCGTCGAGGTCGAGCCCCCGCCGGCTCCCGCCGCGCTGTGGCCGGCGCCGCCCTCCGAGCGCGCGTCGGCGGGCGCCGCCTTCGAAGACGAGGTGGCCGAGACCGTCGCCATGGCCGCCCCCGTGGCCGCCGCCCCGCCGCCCGCGGCTCCGCAGCCGCCGGCGGCCGCGCCCTCGCCGATCGCCTTCACGCCCTCGCCCCACGCGCACGAACCGAACGCTTCCGGCCGTCGCGCGGCCCTGCCCCGGCACGCCGCACCGCCGGCGCGATCGGCCCGCCCCGCCCACCACGCCGAAGGCGAGGCGCACCCCGCCGCAGCCGAGTCGCCCGCGGCCCGCTCGACGTCGCTCCTCGCCGCGGCCGGCTTCGTCGGCGTGCTCGCGCTGGCGGGCCTCGGCTACGTCGCCTGGCGCTTCCTGGCGCCTCCGGCCCCGGCGCCGAGCACGGCCGCGACCCCGGCGACGGTCGCACAGGCGACACCAGAGCCGGCAACGCCGGCGCCGGTCCCGAGCGCGACGCCGGAGCCCGTAGCGGCGACGCCCACGCCGGCCGCGACGCCGCTGCCCACGCCGGCCGGCGGCGTCCCCACGCCCACGCCCCG
>JBGASI010000635.1:0-2596 GCA_044229815.1 Vicinamibacteria bacterium
GGTTCCAGGAACCGCCGGGCCTTTCTAGTGATGACCGACGAGAGAGCCGGTGTCCTCGGCCCCCGGTGTCACTCCGTGATGTCGATGGCCCGGACTGACTCCGGCAACGGCGTGCCGGTCGAGACGTACCCGATCGCGCCCGGGTTGGCGCCGACGTAGCTGAGCACTTCCTCGTCAGACGTCTTGACGGGTGGAGGGGTCATGCCCACCGACATCTTGCGCTGCCAGTAGATCTGGATGTCCATCAACGGCTGACCGAGCAGTCGGTTCGAGAAGACGGAGCGAACGGGCGACTTCACCGACTGGTCCACCGGGAGCACCGGCGACCCGTCGGCCCACCGCGGCGCCTGCTTGAGGAAGATCTGGATGAGGACGGCGCGCGGGATCTGCGTCCCCTTGACCTGGGGATTCACGACGATGCGAACGCCGGAGTCCGTCGCCGCGACGGACGACGAGACGAACAGGGACAGACCGAGAGCGGCGAGGAGCGAGAACGGGATGTAACGTCTCACGGGTGAGACCTCCGGATTTGGCGGGCGGGAGGGGCGCCCACCGCTGAAGAACATGAGCAAAGTCGATACCAGGCGCCCGCCGCCGCGATGGATTCCACAAGACGCTGATGGAAAGCTACTTGTGGCTCTGCCGGCTCTCGCCGCGTTGTCCCGCTGCGGGACAATGTCCAGGTTCTGGATCCCAGACACTCTCAGCGGCCCGCCTCGACCCAGGAATCGAACACCCGCACCGCCTTCCAGTTCGAGCGCATGGACTCGATGAACTGCAGGTGCCGGGGGTGCTCCTGGTAGGCGTCGTGGGCGGCCTGGTCGCGGAAGGAGACGTGCAGGCTGACGTCGAAGCCCGTGTCGTTGACGTCCCGCTTCATCTCCTCGGCGCGGACGCCGGCCGCAAAGGCCACCGCGCCGTCGTGCCCCGTGAGGTAGAGCCGACAGGCCTCGACGAGCTTCTGCCGGGCGGCCGGCGAGGCGTCGTTCAGCGTGAAGTAGACGTCGTGGGAGAGCACGCGTCGTGGTCCCTCGGCGGCCGTCACGGTGACCGCACCGAGGGCGGCGAGGGCGAGCAGGGCGGGAATCGTCGCGTTCATCGGCTTTGCCTCCGTCTGATGGTCGATCTACAGCTCGTCGTCGAGGAACGCCTCCCGAGCGCGCACCTTCGTCTCCATGAGGTCCGCGGTGTCGAGCCCGAGCCTCAGCGCGATCTTGCGCACCAGGTACTCTTCGCCGCCGGTCAGCTCCGCGTCGGAGAAGGCGATGCGCCAGAGCGACTCGACGAGGCGCCGCTTCTGGTCGTGCGAGCACTCGCGCGCGAGCCGCTCGAGCGTGGCCGGGAACGACAGGCCGGCGTCGATCGCCTGCTCCGCCGTGCGCATCACCAGCGCCGAGGCCTCGGCGTCGAGCCCGAGCGCCCGCGGCAGCGCCGCCTCGAGCGCGCGGTGCTCGTCGTGCCGGCTCTCGCGATCGGCCCGCACCAGGCTCACCATCAGCACCGCGGCCGCGAGTTGCAGCCGCCGGTCGCTGATCGTGGCCGCGGCCTCGGCGGCGGCGCGGGTCCAGCTGTCGCCCAGGAACTCCTGGATCTCGCGGACCAGCTCGGCCCGCTCCTGCTCCTCCATGGGCGCCAGTGTAGCCGGTTCAGCGCTTGGCGCGCCGAGCGTCCCCGGGCGCCCGCAGGGCCTCGATCGCCTCGACCGCGCGGCGCCGCCGCTCGTCCCAGCCGCCGCGCACCGGCGCGACGCGCGCGCCGAGCCCGTCGAGCGCCGCCGCGAAGCGGGCGTGCAGCTCGCGGCGGCGCTCGGGCGCCTCCCGCTGGTGGCCGTCGGCCTGCCACTCGACGTCGACGTCGTGCAGCAGGTACAGGTCGCCCCGCCGCCGCGCAGCCTGCTCGTCGATCCAGGCCGGGCACTCGCCGTAGTAGTGGCGGGCGTACACCGCCGTGCTGACGAGGTCGGTGTCGAGCAGCACCAGCGGCGCGCCCGCGGCCGCCGCCGCGGCGATCGCCGCGTCCTCTCCCTGCTCCTGGCCGCGGCCGATCGGCGAGACGTCGGCGGGCGTCAGCGCCGCGCCGTGCCGCTCGACGTAGGCGCGCGCGTGCTCGGGCGCCCAGGGGACGCCGTAGTGGCGCGCCAGGTCGCCGGCGAGCCAGGTCTTGCCGGTGCACTCGGGCCCGATCAGCACCACCTTGAGCGTGCTCACGGGCCCGCCTGCGCCGCCTCCGGGGTCGCGAGCGAGCGGCGCCACTCGCGCAGCCCGAACACGGCGAGGACCAGGAAGACGGCGTACAGCGCCGCCATCGGGTAGAGCCGCTGCGAGAGACAGATCGCGGCATTGGCGACGTTCAACACCATCCAGAGCAGCCAGTTCTCGAGCCACTTGCGCGTCGCCATCCACTGCGCCACGAGGCTGAAGGCGGTCACGGCGGCGTCCGGGAACGGCAGCGCCGCGTCCGTGCGGTGCTTCAGGAACAGGCCCAGCGCCACGCTCGCGGCGCAGCCCGCCAGCGCCAGCCCCGCAGCCCAGCGCAGAGGCGTGCGCGAGACGGCCAGCCTCCCGTGCCCCGCGCCCCCGTGCAGCCACTCGTACCA
>JBGASI010000636.1:0-2592 GCA_044229815.1 Vicinamibacteria bacterium
CGTGGACGACGACCTGGTACTCGAGCTCCAGCGTCGCGCCCGGCGCGAGCCGCAGGCCCGCGTCGTCGAGCCAGTTGAACGGCGTCGGGGAGAAGAAGCCGTAGTCGCGCGTGAACCAGCGCGACGGGTACCAGCGGTTGCGCGGACTCTGGAAGATCGCGATCCCCTCGCGCAGCCCGAAGCGCGTCCCGGAGACGTCGCACCAGGGGCTCGCCTCGCCGAACGTGCCCTTCTCGCCCGTGGCGCCCGCCGCGTTGCGCAGGACCCCGCCGGCGGCGGCCGACAGCTCCGGGGCGACGCGCGCCGCGAAGAGCGAGTGGTTGGTGCGCTCGATCCTCACCTCGACGCGCGGCGCGAGCGTGACCTTGAAGCGGATCACCCGCAGTTGCGGCGACGGCGCCTCGATGCGGATCTCCCGGTGGTCGGTCAGGATCGGCTCCGCCCCCGGCCTGCGCCAGTCGCAGTCGTCGCGGACCTCGACGTAGTCGGGGCCGGCGTGGACCAGCAGCGGCCCGCGCGAGACGATCTGGCCCTGGTCGTTCCCCTCCTGCCAGTAGTTGCCGCCGTTCACCTTGTCGGAGCCGAAGAAGAGCGAGCGGTGGTGCGGCCAGGGCAGCGAGGACTCGGTCGTCACCGAGACGCCCGAGAGCGGGCCGTTCACCGGGTAGAAGTAGGGGTACTTCTGGCCCGCGCCGAAGCGGTAACAGGTGAACGTCCTGTCGTCGACGCGCACGACGATGCGGTCGTCGAAGCGGTCGGCCGAGAGGCGCGGCACGGCCGCCCCGGCCGGCGGCGGCGCCGGCGCCTGCGCTGCCAGCAGGGGCAGCGGCACCACTCCGAGAACGACGAGAGCGGCCGTCCGGGCGAGTTTCATCCAAGGCCTCCGCGGCCAGACGATAGTCGGGCCCCGTCCCGGCTTCAACCCGCCCGTCGCCGAGCGGCGCTCACCACACCTGCACGCGGTCCTTCGGCTCGAGGAAGAGCGCCTCGTCCGGCTTGACGCCGAACGCCTGGTACCACGCGTCGAGGTTGCGGACGGTGAGCGTCCGGTAGCGCGCGGGCGCGTGGCCGTCGGTCGCGACCTGGGCGCGCAGCGCGCGCTCGCGCGCCTTCGAGCGCCAGGCCTGGCCGTAGCCGACGAAGAAGACCTGCTCGCCGGTCAGGCCGTCGGCGCCGGGGCCGGCGCCGTGGGCCGCGCGCCAGCCGTCGTAGGCGGCGGCGAGGCCGGCCACGTCCGCGATGTTCTCGCTCAGCGTGAGGCGGCCCGAGAGCGCGAGGTCGGGGAACGGCTTGTAGGCGTCGTACTGGGCGACGAGGCGCGCGGCCGCGGCCTGGAAGTGCTCGAGGTCCTGCGGCGTCCACCAGTTCGCGAGCCGTCCGTCGGCGTCGAACTGGCTGCCCTGGTCGTCGAAGCTGTGGCTGACCTCGTGGCCGATCACGGCGCCGATCGCGCCGTAGTTCAGCGCCGGGTCCGCGTCCTTTTCGAAGAAGGGCGGCTCGAGGATCGCGGCAGGGAAGTTGAGCGCGTTCTGCAGCGGCAGGTTGACCGCGTTCACCGTCTGCGGCGTCATGCACCACTCGCGCTGGTCGACGGGACGGCCGAGCTTCTCGAGCCCCCGGCGGTAGTCGTGCAACGCGGCGCGCCAGGTGTTGCCCAGGGCGTCGCCGCGCACGATCTCGAGGCCCGAGTCGTCGCGCCCCTTCTCGGGGTAGCCGATCCCGACG
Organism: Vicinamibacteria bacterium; assembly: GCA_044229815.1. GTDB lineage: Bacteria > Acidobacteriota > Vicinamibacteria > Fen-336 > Fen-336 > DATBSL01. The sequence continues at coordinate 1,726 of JBGASI010000636.1, forward strand.
TAGAGCGTCGCCAGCTTGCGCTTCGCCTGGGCCTTGGTCGCCGGCGTCATCCAGGCGAGGCGGTCGACGCGCTGCTGGAACGCCGCCACGATGTGCTTCACCATCTCCTCGGCGCGGGCCTTGGCCTCGGGCGGGAAGTGGCGCTTCACGTACAGGCGCCCGACCGCGTCGCCGAGGGCCGCGTTCGTCGCGCTGACGCCGCGCTTCCAGCGGTCGCGCAGTTGCGGGGTGCCGCTGAGCGCCTTGCCGTAGAACGCGAAGCGCTCCTCGACGAAGGCGCGCGGCAGCACGGCGGACTGGGAGTCGACGAGGTGGTAGGCGAGCCACGCCTTCCACGCCTCGAGCGGCTCGCTCGCGACGAGGGCCGACAGGCCGCGGATCGCTCCCGCGTGCCAGGCGATGAAGCCCTGCTGGCCCGCGAGGCCGGCGGCCTCGAAGTAGACCGGCCAGTCGATCCCCGGCGCCCTCGTCGCGAACTCCTCCCTCCGCCAGGGGTTGTCGGCCTGCAGCACGTCCTGCGAGCTGACCCGGTCGGCGTGCGCCGCGGCCATCTTCTTCTCGAGCGCGACGATCGCGTCGGCCGTGGCCTCCGCCTGCGGGTAGGCGACCAGCTTCAGCACGGCCGCGACGTGATCGCGGTAGCGCTGGCGCAGCTCCGCCATGTGCGGGTCGTCGGCGAGGTAGTACTCGCGGTCGGGCAGGCCCAGGCCGCCCTGCAGGAGATAGGCGGTGTAGTGCGAGGGGTCCGAGAAGGCCGGACCGACCCACAGTCCGAAGAGGTGCTCGGTGAAGAAGTTGGTCGCGTTCAGCGGGTCCACGTCCCGCCGCAGCTGGGCGCCGAGCGCCCGCGCGAGGTCCTGACGGCTC
>JBGASI010000637.1:0-2592 GCA_044229815.1 Vicinamibacteria bacterium
CCTTGAACTGAACCTTCGGGTTCCCAACGGCAAGGCACTTCGTGATCGCCGCCGTCAGCGACGTCTTCCCGTGATCCACGTGACCGATCGTCCCGATGTTCACGTGCGGCTTCGTCCTGTCGAACTTCTCCTTGGCCATCCCGCTTTCCCCTGGCTTCTTTTCCCTAGCGAATCAGTTCCTGCCGCGAATGAGGTCTGGAGCCCACGATCAGAATCGAACTGATGACCTCGTCCTTACCAAGGACGCGCTCTGCCGACTGAGCTACGTGGGCTTCGTCCCGGAGTGGCGCCGCTTCGTGGCCGGGGTGCGCCGCCTCTCCTCGACTGTCGTCCGTACTGTCCCGATCCCTCCGCTGTCTCGTCCTGTTGTCTCGTGCTGTCGCCTGCTCGCGTCGTCGTCGTCCACCCTCGCCACGGTTCCGTCGTCCCGGCCCGCTTCCGTTTCGTCTGGAGCGGGCGACGGGATTCGAACCCGCGACATCCAGCTTGGAAGGCTGGAGCTCTACCAGCTGAGCTACGCCCGCCCTGCTCCCGTCCCGGGCTTTCCCCCGGGAGCGTCCGATGGTGGGGAGGGAAGGATTCGAACCTTCGAAGGCCTTGGGCCGTCAGATTTACAGTCTGATGCGTTTGACCGCTTCGCTACCTCCCCACAGGCTGACGTCTCGACGGCGCAAGCGAGCCTTCCCGAACCCGCCTTCCGACGGTTCCGGCAGCGGGTGGAGCTGGCGGAGGGAATTGAACCCCCGACCCGCTGATTACAAATCAGCCGCTCTACCGCTGAGCTACGCCAGCGACAAACGGTGAGTGTAGCAAAGGGTCCCTGGTCGTGCAAGCGCAATGCCGGAAGCTCCTCAGCGACGGCGACGGCGGCGGCGCCCCGGACGGGCGCCGGGCGCCACGTCGCCCGTGCCGGCCCCGGCCGGCGCCTGCGGACCGCCTTCCGGCCGCTCCGGCCGCTCCGGGCGCGGCGTGGCCGCGACGTTGCCGCCGCCACCGCCCCCCTGTTGCGGCGCGCCGCCCTCGCGCGGGCCACGCCGACGCCGCCGGCGACGCCTTCGCGCGTCGGTGCCGCCGCCCGTCCCCGCCTCGCCGGGCACGGCGCGCGCGGGCTCGGCCGGCTTGACCTCGCCGTCCGGCCGCGTCGGCGACGCCTGCTCGTCGCGCGGCGCAGCCTCTCGCCTGCGCTCGTCGCGCGGGCGGCGACGGCCGGGCTTGCCACGGTGGCCTGCGGCGCGATCGCCGCCGCGGGTCGCCCTCTGGTAGTCGATCGGCTTGAGCACCGTCGGCCCGCGGCCCCAGGCCACGTCCTCGTGGAAGTCGACGTGCGGGATGGCGGGCGTCGCGAGGTCGTCTGCGTCCTCGTCGTCGGCGACGAGCGGGAACGACCCGGGCGCCGGGCCGAGCCCGTCCTCGTCGTCCTGGTCGTCCGGGCCCGGTCCTATCACCTGCGGGGCCGAGGCCGGCCGCTGCGGGATCGGGCGCACGATGCTCGGGACCGCGCGGCGCTGGCGCACGGCCTCGTAGAGGGCGACACCGGCGGCCACGGAGACGTTGAGCGACGTGACGTGGCCGAAGTGCGGGATCGACACCAGGTGGTCGCAGTGCTCGCGCACCAGGCGCCGCATGCCGCGGCCCTCGCCGCCCAGCACCAGCGCGACCGGCCGCGTGAGGTCGACGGCGTCCCAGCGCTCGCTGCCGGCGGCGTCGTAGCCGACCACCCAGATGTTGCGCTGCTTCAGGGCCTCGAGCGCCTGCACCAGGTTGCCGACGCGCGCGACCTTGACGTGCTCGATCGCCCCGGCGGAGGAGCGCGCGACGGTCTCGGACAGGCCCGCGCTGTGGCGCTCCGGCAGCAGCACGCCGTCGGCGCCGGCGGCCTCGACGGTGCGCAGCACGGCGCCGAGGTTGCGCGGGTCCTCGACACCGTCGAGCACGACCAGCAGCGCCGGCTCGCGCACGTCGGCGAGCAGCGACTCGAGCGAGAGCACCGGCTTCTCCGAGACCAGGGCGATGATGCCCTGGTGGGGCACGCCGCCCGCGTGGCGGTCGAGCGTCTCGCGCATCTCGAAGCGGATCGGGATGCCCAGGCGCGTCGCGCGGCGGATCGCCTCGGCGAGCCGCTTGCCACGCAGCCCCTTCACGACCAGCAGCCGGTCGAAGTGGCGCGTCCCGGCGGCGAGCGCCTCCAGGACCGGGTTGACTCCGCAGATGAGGTTCATGGAACCCCTAATCCTCCCTGAAGAGCAGCGCGGTGGCGAGGGCGGCGATGCCCTCGCCGCGGCCGAGCGCGCCCAGATGGTCCGTGCTCTTCGCCTTCACCGAGACCTGCTCGGCCGGGGCGCCGAGCGCCGCGGCGATCGCGGCCCGCATCGGCTCGAGGTGCGGCGCGAGCACGGGCTCCTGCGCCACGACCGTGACGTCGACGTTGCCCAGACGCCAGCCGCCTCTCGCCACGATCCGCGCGACCTCCTCGGCGAAGACGCGGCTGTCGGCGCCGCGCCAGCGGGCGTCGCGGCTGGGGAAGTGGCGTCCCATGTCGCCCTCCCCCGCCGCGCCGAGCAGCGCGTCGCACACGGCGTGCAGCACGCAGTC
>JBGASI010000079.1:0-11866 GCA_044229815.1 Vicinamibacteria bacterium
TCGGTTACCTGCCCGTGGACTTCCGCATCGTGTTCAAGCGCTCGATCGCGAGCGTCCCTCTGTTTGGCTGGTCGCTGCGGCTCGGCGGGCACGTGCCGATCGACCGCAGCCACCCGTTCCGCGCGCGCCGCAGCCTCGAGGCGGCCGCGCGGCGGCTCGGCGCCGGCACGAGCGTCGTGATGTTCCCGGAGGGCACGCGCAGCCCGGACGGCAGCGTGCGGCGCTTCAAGCGAGGCAGCTTCAGCCTCGCCCTCGAGGCCGCCGTGCCGGTGGTGCCCGTCTCGCTCGCCGGCGTCAAGGCCGTCGCGCCGCGGGGACTCACGCGGCTGCGGCCCGGGCGCATCCTCGTCGCGATCGCGCCGCCGGTGCCGGTCGCGGGCCGCTGCGCCGAGGAGGCGCCGACCCTCGCCGAGGAGGTGCGCGGCGTGGTGGCCGCCGGCTGCGCGGCGCTCGAGCGCGAGGCGGCCGCGCCCGCGGGGCAGGCCAGGAGCCTCACCGCCGGCAACCGCTCGGGCGTCGTCGCGCTGCTGTTGCTCGCGCTGGCGGCCCCGGCCGCGGCCGATCCCGCGCCCGCGGCGCTGCGCCGCGCCCTGCGCCCGATCGTCGAGCGCCCCGAGCTGGCCGCCGGCTTCTGGGGCATCGAGGTCCGCAGCCTCCGCAGCGGCGCCGTGCTCTACGAGCTGAACGCCATGCACGCCTTCCGCCCGGCCTCGACGCTCAAGCTCGTCACCACCGCCGCCGCCCTCGATGCCTACGGCCCCGACGCCCGGCTGCGCACCACGGTCGAGACGGCCGGCCGCCTCGACGCGCTCGGCCGCGTCCTCGGCGACGTCTACCTGGTCGGCCGTGGCGACACCTGCCTCTCGGCGCGCTTCGACCCCGGGCGCCCGGCGGCCGCGTTCGAGGAGATGGCCGACGCGCTCGTCGCCGCCGGGGTGCGCCGGATCGAGGGACGCCTCGTCGGCCACGACGGGACCTTCGCCGGCGAGCGCCGCGGGAGCGGCTGGACCTGGGAGGACCTCGTCTGGGGCTACGGCGCCGAGGTCTCCGCCCTGTCCTGGAACGACAACCTCGTCGAGCTGACGCTCGCCCCCGGCGAGCGGGCCGGCGACCCGGCTCTCGCCGACCAGTCGCCGCAGACCCCGCTCCTGGAGGTCGAGTCGACGGTGGTCACGGGCCCCGCCGGCGGCGCGGAGGACGTGCGCCTGGTGAAGGAGCCCGGCAGCCGCCGAGTCCTCCTCTCGGGCACGCTGCCTCTCGGCGGGAGCTGGGACGGCCGCGTCGCCGTCCCCGACCCGGCGCGCTTCGCCGCCGAGGCCTTCGCCTCGGTCCTGCGGGCGAAGGGCGTGCGGATCACGGGCGGCGTCGCGACCTCGCGCGAGGCCCTGCCCGCCGACGCGCGCGTCCTCGCGCAGCACGAGAGCCGGCCAATGGGGGAGCTCGTGCGGGTCGTGAACAAGGAGAGCCAGAACCTCCACGCCGAGACGCTGCTGCGGCTGGTGGGCCTGAAGCAGAAGGGCGAGGGCAGCGTCGCGCGCGGCCACGAGGCGGTGCGCGAGCTGCTCGGGCGGCTGGGGGTGCCCGGCGAGGGCTGGGGGCTCTCGGACGGCTCCGGTCTCGCGCGCACCGACCTCGTGACGCCGCACGGCCTGGCCGGGCTGCTCGTCGCGATGGACCGCCACCCGCAGGCGGCCGCCTTCCGCGAGTCGCTGCCGGTCGCCGGACGTGACGGCACGCTCGCCCGGCGCATGGTGGGCACCGCCGCCGAGGGCCGTGTCACGGCGAAGACCGGCACGCTGGCGCTCGCGAACGCGCTCGCCGGCTACGTCACGACCGCGCGCGGCGACCGGCTGGCCTTCGCGATCGTGGTGAACAACCACGAGGGCCGCTCGCGCGAAGCCGTGAGCGCGCTCGACGCCATCGCCGTCGCCCTCGCCGCCGCCCGCTGAGGGCCTCTGCCCGGCGGGCACTACCGCGCCTAGTGCCTTCGTCCGATTGACAGCTTCGGACGCTTTCGCCAAGCTCCTCGGGTTCGGGATGCGGCGGCTCTGCCGCTCCCGCCGGAGGCCCCCATGCGACCTGCCATTGCCCCTGTCCTCGCCCTCGCCGTCGTCCTCGCCGCGCCCCATGGCCCGGCGCACGCCCAGTCGGCCGGCGCGGACAAGGTGGTCCTCGACGTGGTGGTCAAGGACAAGAAGGGCCTCGCGGTGCCCGATCTCAAGGTCGAGGAGATCGAGCTGGTCGAGAACGGGACGAAGCGGCCCGTCGAGTCCGTTCGTTTCGTCAAGCCGGGCGCGGGCGAGCCCGCGACACCGCAGCTGGTGTCGCTGCTCTTCACCGGGATGGACGTCAACCAGCAGAAGCGCGCGAAGCAGGCGGTCGAGGAGCTGCTGAAGAACGACCTCGGGCCCGACACCTGGATCGGGGTCTACCGCATCGGCCTGCAGCTGTGGACCGTGCAGCCCTACACCAAGGACCTCGCCCTCGTGCGCCAGGCCGTCGACAAGGCCACGAGCAGCGCCGACATGACGCTGGCCGAACCGGACGCGGCGGCGCGCCGCGGCGTCGCCGAGGCGATGGCCATGCTCCAGCAGGGCAAGGGCGACCCGGGCGCCATCTCGCGCGCCGAGGTGCTCGGCAAGGTGATGCGCCAGGGCGACCGCCTGCTGCGCCAGCAGCAGGAGGGGTCGCCGCTCTACTTCCTGATGGCGCTCGCCAAGGGGCAGGCCACGGCGCCGGGGCGCAAGAGCGTTCTCTACTTCACGGGAGGGCTCACGGTGTCGGGCCTCCTCAGCGACTTCTTCAAGTCGACGCAGAGCGAGGCCAACCGCGCCCACGTGGCCTTCTACGCGGTCGACGTGGCGGGGCTCGACACCTGGAGCGAGTCGAACAGCCAGAAGGACGCCCTGAAGGAGGTCTCGCAGGCGAGCGTGAAGGCCTCGCAGCAGACCTCGGGCGCCACGGACATCGGGCAGGCGACGATCGGCGATCGGGTCGAGGCCAGCACGCGCACCAACTGGAAGCAGCCGCTCAAGGAGCTCAGCGACAACACGGGCGGCTTCGCCGTGCTCGACGCCAACGACTACAAGAAGCCGATGGAGCGCCTGGCCGCCGATCTGGGGGGCTACTACGAGGTCACCTACGCCCCGGCCAACCCGGCCTTCGACGGCTCGTTCCGCAAGACCGAGCTCAAGGTCGTGCGCGGCGGCACGAAGGTCCAGGACCGCAACGGCTACTTCGCGACGCCGCCCGACGACTCCGGCCCGATCCTGGCTTACGAGCTGCCGCTCCTCGAGGCGCTCAAGTCCCAGGAGCCGAAGAAGGACTTCCCGATCACGGCAGGGGCGTTCGGATTTGCCCAGGGCAGCGAGGGCCGCGACGTGTTCCTCGTGGCCGAGTTGCCCATGTCGAAGCTCAAGTTCACCACCGACCCCAAGACGAAGACGTACAAGATGCACTTCTCGCTGCTTGCCGTCGTGAAGGACGCCCAGGGCAAGGTGGTCGAGCGCGTGAGCCAGGACTACCCGTTCCAGGGCCCGGCGGACAAGCTGCCGCAGCTGCAGCAGGGCAACGTCGTGTTCAAGCGGCGCGTCGTCGTGCCCGCGGGCAGCTACTCGGTCGAGATCGTGGCGCAGGACCGCGACGGCGGCGCCACCAGCGTCCAGCGCCTGCCGCTCGAGGTCCCGGCGCTGCAGGGGCTCGGCCTGAGCAGCGTCATCGTGATCCGGCGCATGGAGGCGGCGCCGCCCCAGCAGCCCGGCGCGCCCGAGGACCCGCTGCGGGGCGAGGCCACGCGCATCGTCCCGAGCCTCAACGACCCGATCCAGAAGGCGACGACCCCGAAGCTGCCGGTCTACGTGATCGTCTACCCGCAGCCGGGAGCGGCGGCGCCGCCCCAGATGACCCTGGAGTTCAGCACCGAGGGCAAGCCGGCCGGCCGTAACGCGGTGATGCTGCCGGCGGCCGACCCGGACGGCCGCATCCGCTTCCTGGCCCCGATCCCCCTCGACCGCTTCGGGCCGGGACAGCACGAGATCAAGGTCACGGTGCGTCAGGGCGCAGCCCACGCCGAGGAGAAGGTCTCCTTCACGCTCGTGCCCTAGGCTAGGGCGTCAGCGCCTCGTCGAGAGCGTTCAAAACCTCCTCGTACGGGCCCGTAGGGCCTATGCGAGACCGCCGTTCCGGACGCTCTCCAATCAGCCCAGTACGGCTCTTCCAATGTCTTGGACCGTCCTCGTTTGCCTGCCTCCAGAACGGCTGCCAAGTCGCTGATTAAGAGCCGCTTCTCGGCCTCCAAGCGCATGGACTCGACTACATCCAATTGGCGTAATTAGACACACGTGGGCTTTATGTCTCAGATCGTTGATTTTTCTTGACAGCCCATTCATGCCCCCCACAAACTCCTCCGGTGGCCACGGGTCTAGCTCTAGGTTCGCGGCCGATGGAGAAGAGCGAAGCATCCGGGCTCTCTCGAAAACTTGGAGGCAGATAACGAAATGAAGTCCAACCCACTTTCGGGACTGGCGAAGAAGCTCGCTCTCGCCGCGCTCCCGGTCCTGGTCGTGCTCATGGCACTTCCGGGCACGTCCTACGCACAGCGCATGACCGGTGAGTTGAGCGGCAGCGTCGTCGACGAGTCCGGTGGCGTGATCCCCGGCGCCGACGTCGCGGTCGTCAACGAGGCCTCGGGAGCGGTTCGTCGTTCGGTCACCAACTCCGACGGCTTCTTCGCCTTCGCCGCACTGCCCGCCGCCACCTACAAGGTCACGATCTCGATCCAGGGCTTCAACTCCTACGAAGTCACGGGTATGGAGCTGCGCTCGGGCGCCAGCCTCTCGCTGCGCCAGATCAAGCTCAAGGTCGCGACCGTCGCCGAGACCGTCTCGGTCAACGCCGAGATCGCCCTCTCGCCCCTGAACTCGGGCGAGAAGAGCGCCACGCTGACCTCGGACCAGATCGAGAACATCCCGATCATGGGAACCTCCGCGGCCGAGGTGCTCCGCTTGCTGCCTGGCATGACCGGTTCGTCGAACGGCACCAGCAACAAGCCGAACTTCAGCGGCGAGGTGTACGGCATCAACGGCAACGGTGAGGGCGGCCAGCAGAGCGCCGTCGGCAACTACTCCGCCAACGGCAACCGCACCTGGGCCCTCGACATCACGATCGATGGCGCCCCCGGCGCGGACCCCGGCTGCAACTGCGCGACCTCCGTCAACCCGAACACCGAGTTCGTCCAGGAGTTCAAGGTGCTGCAGGCCAACTTCTCGGCCGAGCACGCCAAGGGCCCCGTGGCGATGAGCGTCATCAGCAAGGCCGGCGGCCGCGAGTTCCACGGCTCGCTCTTCGGCTACCTCCGCGACTACCACCTCAACTCGAACGAGTGGTTCGCGAACAAGGTCGGCGCCGAGCGCGTGAAGAACAAGTTCGTCTATCCCGGCTTCACGATCAGCGGTCCGCTGCTCATCCCGGGCACGAGCTTCAACAAGAACCGCGACAAGGTCTTCTTCTTCGCGGGCTTCGAGTACTTCGGCCAGAAGCTCGACACGGGCTACGTCAAGTCCTGGGTGCCCACCCAGGAGATGCGCAACGGCGACTTCAGCAACGCCGCCGCCGTCGGCACCGGCAGCTTCGTCAACACCGGTCTCAACTCCAACTACCCGGGCAACATCGTTCCGGGAAACCTGGTCGATCCCGGCGGCCGGGCGCTGCTGAACACGTTCCCGCTGCCGAACGCCTCCCCGTCGCAGACGGGCGGCTACAACTACGTGGACAACCTGCTGATCGACCAGAACGGCTGGCAGGGCCTCGCCCGCGTCGACGTCAACATCTCGGACAACACGAAGCTGTTCGTGCGCTACAACATCCAGCGCGAGACGCAGCCCTTCGTGATCGGCCTGTGGTGGCGCAACGGCGAGCGCCAGGTTCCCTACCCGTCGCAGATCAGCGGCAAGAACGTCTCCGACTCGGTGTCCGCCAGCTTGACGCACGTCTTCAACCCGACGCTGACGAACGAGACGATCTTCGCGGTCACCTACATCAACTTCCCGAACGTGATCGACGACCGTGCCGCGGTTTCGCGCCAGGCCCTCGGCTACCCCTACCAGGGTGTGTTCGGGGACAGCAACGACCAGATCCCCTCGGCGGACCCGGGCGGCTGGGGCAACAACGGCCCGATGTACTTCAACCCCGGCGGCTTCGACCCGATCCTGTTCGCGAAGAAGTGGCAGGTCTCGGTGCAGGACAACCTGACCAAGGTCTGGGGCCTGCACACGCTGAAGGCCGGCGCCTACTACGAGTACGTCTCGAACGCCCAGCCCGGCAACGCGAACTCGAACTCCAACCTGATCTTCGCGACGTGGCAGGGCGGCAGCTCGGGCAACACCTTCGCCGACCTGCTGATGGGCGGTCCGACCGCGGCGTACGACGAGTCGACGAAGAACGCGGTCAACGACATGCACTACAACCTGATCGAGGGCTACCTGCAGGACTCGTGGAAGATCAAGCCGCGTCTGACCATGGACTTCGGCCTCCGCCTGTCCTACTTCGGCCCCTGGACTGACAACGTCGGTGGCGGCATGGCCGTCTGGGATCAGAAGACGTACGCGAGCGAGCTGGCCGCGGGCACCATCTACCCCGGCATCAGCTACACCGCGAAGAACGCGAGCACCCCGCTCTCCGGCGTCGACGGCAGCTGGTTCTACGTGACCCCGCGCGTCGGCTTCGCGTGGGACACGAAGGGCAACGGCGAGACCGTGGTCCGCGGCGGCGTCGGCATGTACCGCTACCACGAGCCGCAGTCGATCTACTCGGGCCTGCTCGGCCTGGGCCAGGGCCTGCGCTCCTACACCGGGAGCGGCATGTACCTGAGGCAGTACGAGGGCCTGGGTGGCGGCGCGCTCCCCGGCGCCGGCAACGCGATCGACGTCAGCGACAACACGCAGCCCCTGGCCTACACCTGGAGCTTGACGCTGAACCAGAAGCTGCCCTTCTCGATGAACATCGAGCTCGGCTACGTCGGCAACAAGAACGAGAACATGTTGAACAACGGCATCGCGAACGTCAACGCGATCCCGATCGGCGCGATGATCAACAACCCCGATGGCGACGAGCAGGCCTACCGGCCGTACTCCGCCTTCGGCAACCTGAACGTGTACCGCCACAACATGTACTCGAACTACCACTCGCTGCAGACGCTCCTGAGCCGGCAGCGCGGGAAGTTCAACTTCACGGCGAGCTACACCTTCTCGAAGTCCCTCGGCATCCGGACCAACGAGGTGGGCCAGACGTGGGGCTCGGAGTACATCGTCGACCCCGCCACCTTCTACTACGGCGTCATGGGCTCCGACCGCACGCACGTCGGCAGCCTGGCGTTCTCGTGGATGCTGGGCGAGTTCAAGGACAACAAGTTCCTCAACGCCCTCATCGGTGGCTGGCAGCTCGGCGGCGTGGCGAGCTACGTCAGCGGCGCCCCGCTGCAGGCGTCGTCGAACGCCAACTTCAACATGCAGGGCACGAACGGCCAGGGCGTGACGATCGACGGCCGTCACATCGTCGGTTCGTCCAGCATGACGGCGTTCCCGGTCCTCACCTGCGACCCGACCAAGGACGTTCCGAGCGGCTACATGCTGAACCCCAGCTGCTTCTCGGCTCCGTCCGTGGGTGAGGGTGGCAACTACATCTGGCCGTACATCCGGGGCAACTCCTACAAGAACCTCGACATGTCGCTGTTCAAGAACTTCTCGATCGGCAGCAAGGGTCAGAAGCTCCAGCTGCGCATCTCGGGCTACAACGTGCTCAACCACCCGACGTGGTACCCCGACTCGGGCCAGAACCTGACGCTGAACTACACGAACGGCGTTCAGACCAACGCCGCCTTCGGGAAGATCAACGAAGACAACAAGTTCGGCCGCCGCATCGTGCAGCTCGCGCTGCGCTTCACCTTCTAGACCCACAGCAAGGCCGAACGTTCGCGGCGGGCGTCGCTCCGGCGGCGCCCGCCGTTTTCCTTTCCAGCGCCGCATCCGCAGGCCGTTCTCGGGGCAATAATGGGTGAGGATCTGCACGTGCCCTTTCACCGGCTCCCGACTCTGCTTCTCGCGGTGTGGCTGCCCGTCCTCGGCGGAGCTGCGCCGTCGCCCGGCCAGGCGGCCGCCCAGACGGCCGCGGCTGCCCCCGCGGGCCCCCGCGCGCCGAGGCCGGTCTCGTTCGAGGACGCGGCCCGTCGCGCCGCAGCCGCGCGCCAGTCCGGAGCGACCGACGAGGCGCAGCGCTGGTACCGCCGGGCGGTGGCGGTGAGGCCCTCTTGGGACGAAGGCTGGTGGTACATCGGCGCCCTCGCCTACGAGCGGGTCGACAGCGTGGAAGCCGTCCGCGCCTTCACGCGCTTCGTCGAGCTGAAGCCGGACTCGGGGCCGGCGTGGGCCCTGCTGGGCCTTTCGGAGTTCCGCAGGCAGGGATATGACGCGGCGCTGCGCCACCTCACCCGCGGACTCGCGCTCGGCACGGTCGGCAACGCCGAGATCCGCGACGAGGTCTACTACCACGTGGCCGTGCTGCGGATCCGTGCCGGTCAGTTCGAGCTCGCCATGGAGCCGCTGGCGGGTCTCGCGCGGGCGCACATGGACCGCCCGGGGCTGGTGACGGCCTGCGGGCTGGCGCTGCTACGGCTGCCGTCCCTGCCGTCGGACGTGCCGCCGGACAAGCGCGAGCTGGTGCAGGCGGCGGGAGGAGCGGCTTGCGCGGCGCTGGCGCAGGACGCGTCGGCCGTCCCGCGGTTCGAGGAACTCCTGCAGCGTTACCCGCAGACGCCGAACCTGCACTACGGCTACGGCGCCTACCTGCTGCGGCGGGAGGACGCCGATCCGCCAGCCGCTCTCGTGCAGTTCGAGAAGGAGATCGAGGTCGATCCCGGGGCCATCTACGCGCGCCTGGAGATCGCCTACGAGCTGATCAGGGACGGCAAGCACGCCCGGGCAGCGTCGTACGCCGAGCAGGCGGTGAAGCTCGCGCCGGGTCTGTTCGCCGCGCACAACGCGCTCGGCCGCGCCCTTTTCGAGATCGGCCAGGCGGAGCGTGGAATCGCCGAGCTGGAGCGGGCGGTCCAGCTCGCGCCGGACAGCCAGCACGCCCGGGCCAACCTCGCGGCCGCCTATGCCCGCTCCGGGCGCAAGGCCGAAGCGGACCGCGAGCGCGACGTCGTGCGCAAGCTGCAGGCCCAGCGCGGGAGCGCGCCGCGCTCCTCGCTCGGCCGCGAGGACTTTCTGCCGCCGCTGGAGGGAGGCCGACCGTGAGCACCCGAGTGCCGCTCCTCGCCGCAGCCGGCCTGGCCGGCGGTCTCCTGCTGCTGGTCGCGCCGGCGACGGCTCAGCGGCCCGTGCCCGAGCCGCCGGAGGGGCTGCGCCGCGAGGTGTTCAAGGCCGACACCGAGGTCGTCCTGCTCGACGTGGTGGTGCGGGACAAGAAGGGCCGGACCGTGCGCGACCTGAAGCCCGGGGAGCTGGAGGTCTACGAGGACGGCGTCCGGCAGACCGTGGGCAATTTCCGCTTTCTCGACTCGCGCGCCATCGGCGAGACGCTCGAGGACGAGACGCTCGTCGCGGCACCACAGGGCGCCCCGCGGCAGGCGGCGCCGGCGCCGGTTCCCGGCGAGAGCCGCCACCTCAACCTGGTGACGCTGCTGTTCGACCAGCTGGGGCCGAGCGCCCGCGCCACGGCGCGCAGGGCCGCGCTGTCGTTCCTCGAGCTCGAGAACCGGCCCGACGTCTACGTCTCCGTCTTCCAGATCGGCGAGAGCCTGCGCCTGGTGCAGCAGTTCACCACCGACCGGGAGGCCTCGCGCCGCGCGATTCTCTACGCCACCGGCCAGGTCGACACCCAGTACACGGCGGCCACCGATCGCCTGGCCGAGGCGGCGGACCGGGCCAACCGGCTCCGCGACCAGCTCGAGACCGTGACCGCTGCCGGCTCCGGGTCGCAGGCGGGCAGCGGGTCGGGAGCGGCCGCGGCGTACGTCGGCCAGGAAGTCGCCATGGCCAACATGGTGGTGAACGCGCTGCGCTTCACGGACACCCTGCAGCGCGAGCAGCAGGGGCAGTCCTCGCTGTTCTCGATCCTCTCGCTGGCGAAGCAGCAGCAGCCGCTCGCGGGACGCAAGACGATCCTGTTCTTCTCCGAGGGCATCCAGGCGCCGCCCACGCTGGAGCACGTGCTCTCCGCCGCCATCAGCGAGGCCAACCGCGCCAACGTCAGCGTCTACGCCGTCGACGCGCGCGGGCTGTCCACCCTGAGCGACTCGCAGGCCGCCCGCAAGACGCTCGACGAGGCGGTCGCCACCAGCATGCGCCAGCAGATGCTGAACGGCTTCCGCCTGTTCACCCGCGAGGAGATGCTGATCGCCGACACGGCGGAGTCGAGCCTGCGGATGAACACCAACGCCACGCTCGAGCAGCTCGCCGAGAGCACCGGCGGCCTGATGATCTCGCGCACGAACGACGTGCGCAGCGGCATCGCGCGGGCGGTGGGCGACCTGCGCGGCTACTACGAGGTGGCCTACTCGCCCGCGAACCGCGAGTTCGACGGGCACTTCAGGAAGATCGCGCTGAGGATCAGCCGGCCGGGGGTGGCGGTGCAGACCCGCAGCGGCTACTACGCCATGCCCCCGGGCGAGGGCACGGTGACGTTCCCGTACGAGGTGCAGCTGCTGAACGCGCTGCGCCTGCCCGAGCCGCCGCACGACCTGCCGATCCGCACGCGCGCCTTCCGCTTCGGCCCCGAGAAGGGCGGCCAGCGCTACACGGTCGTGCTCGAGCTGCCGCTCGACGCCATCCGCTTCGAGCGCGACGCCGACCCGTCCGTCGAGCGGGCCCACTTCTCGTTCATGGGCCTGTTGCGCGCCTCCTGGGGCGGTGTGGCCGAAAAGTTCAGCCAGGACGCCCCCGTCTGGCTGCCCCGCAGCCGCCACGAAGAGCTGAAGCAGGGCAACGCCGTCTTCATGCGCTCGTTCACGCTGCCGGAGGGCCGCTACCGCCTCGAGACGGCGGCGATGGACCGCCAGAGCGGCCGCACGACCGTCGAGCAGAGCCGGCTGACGGTGCCCGCGGCTCACGCCTCGGTCGCGCTCAGCAGCCTCGCCGTCGTGAAGCGGACGGAGCGGGTCGCCGCCGGCGCGCTCGCGTCGGAAGACCCGTTCCGGGTCGGCGACGCGCGCATCGTGCCCTGGGTGGGCGAGGCCGAGCTGGCTCCCGGCGCCGAACTGGGCCTGTTCTTCGTGGCTTACCTGCAGCCGGCATCCGATGCGCCGCAGGTGACGCTGGAGTTCGAGCGCGACGGCCGCGTGGTGGCGCAGGCGGAGCCGCAGCTGCCGCGCCCCGACGCCGCAGGCCGCATCCCCTACGTGGTGAGCGTTCCGGCGGGGCGCTTCGGCCCCGGCCGCTACGAGGTGCGCGCCGAGCTGCGCAGCGGCCAGCAGCGGGCCTGGGAGCGTTGCTCGTTCCGCGTGGCGGGCCCGCCGCTGGCATCGTCGGGGCCCCCCTCGGCGCCTTGATCCCGCCCCGGCCGGGGCGATAACCTGAGAACCTGATGAACTTCATGGAACTTTGCTCTAGTCTGCGCCGGACTGTGGCCGTCTCCGGTCTCGCGTTCGCGGCCGCCATCCCCTCCTACCCGCAGCAAGCCGCGCCCGAGAAGCCCGCCTCGCCGCCGGTGGCAGCGCAGCCGTCGGGCGTCCAGCCGACGTTCCAGTCGCAGGTCGAGCTCGTCACCGTCGACGCCGTGGTGGTGGACAAGAAGGGCCAGCCCACGCGCGGGCTGACGCGTGAGGACTTCACGATCCACGCGAACGGCGTCGCGCAGACGCTGACGAGCTTCG
>JBGASI010000638.1:0-2583 GCA_044229815.1 Vicinamibacteria bacterium
GGGGCCGGCGCTCGGCGCCCGAGCACCCGCGCCAGAAAGCCGGGCGCCGCCGGTGGCACGGGCTGAGGCAGGGGGCGCACGTCGTCGCCCCGCTCGCGCGCCAGCGCGCGCAGCGTCCGCGCGACCTCGGCGGCGGACGCCGGCCGGTGCTCGGGCTGCTTCGCGAGGCAGCGGTCGAGCAGCGCCTCGAAGGCCTCGGGCGCGTCGGGCCGGTTGCGGCGCAGGGGCTCCGGCTCGTGGAAGCGGATCGCCCGCTGCAGGAAGCCCTGGTCGACGAGACCCACGATCGGCGGCCGATAGGGGTGGCTGCCGGTGGCGGCCTCGTGCAGCAGCACGCCGAGAGCGAACAGGTCGGCGGCGGGCGTCAGCCGGCCGGTCTCGAACTGCTCCGGCGCCATGTAGGCGATCGTGCCGCACGGGGCCGAGGTGCCGCTGTCGACCCCGTTCGCCTCGCCGTCCGCGTCCGCGAACGCACGCCCGCGGGCGAGCCCGAAGTCGAGGATGCGCGCCAGGCCGTCGGGCGAGACCATCACGTTGGAGGGCTTGAGGTCGCGGTGCACGACGCCGAGGCGGTGCGCCGCCTCGAGCCCGTCGGCGACCTGCGCCCCGACCGAGAGGAGAAGCGGGATCGGCAGCGGTCCGCGGCGGATCAACCGGTCGAGCGGATCGCCCTCGACGCGCGGCAGCACGAGCCAGGTCGCCCCCCCCGCCTCGACGACGTCGAACAGCGTGCACACGTTGGGGTGCTCGATGGCGGAGAGCACCCGCGCTTCCGCGAGCGCCTTCTCGCGGTTCGAGGCGTGGTGCAGCCGCTTCAGGACCACGCGTCGTCCGAGACGGCTGTCGACCGCCTCGTAGACCACACCGCCGCCGCCCGAGCCGAGCCGTCGCCGGATCTCGTAGTGGCCGACCACGCGTGTCATGCCCCGACGATAGGGCTGCGCGCATCATGCGTCAAGATGATGTTTCGAGTGCTACCGATCATCGCGCTGAATGTCTATTCCCTTGGCACTCCATGACGGAACGATATGCGCCAAGATTGCGTACCGAATAACATCAGCTTTTGAGTAGATAAGGAGGGCCCAGAGAGACCCCGTCAGGGCTCTCTCCGGTGTGCCCGGATTGTCGAGGAGCCCGTGGACGAGACCTTCGAAGCCCGCCCCGACCGCCTGCGGATCGCCGTCGTGGGCGCCGGCATCTCCGGTCTCTCCGCCGCCTGGCTGCTCGCCCGGCGCCACCACGTCGAGCTGTTCGAGAAGGACCGCCGCCTCGGCGGCCACGCCCACACGCACCGGGTCGTCCACGAGGGACAGGCGCTGGAGCTCGACAGCGGCTTCCTCGTCTACAACCACCGGACCTATCCGAACTTCGTGAGGCTGCTCGCGCGCCTGGGCGTCGAGGGCCAGCCCTCGGACATGTCCTTCTCCGTGCGCTGCCGCCGCTGCCGGCTGGAGTACTCGAGCCGTGGCATCGCAGGGCTGTTCGCGCAGCGTCGCCGCGCGCTCGATCCGCGCCACCTGCGGATGCTCGCCGAGGTGCCGCGCTTCAACCGACGGGCGCTGGCGCTGCTCGAGGACCGGGGCGAGGGTGAGCCGACGGTCGGCGCGTTCCTCGAGGAGAACCGTTTCAGCCCGGCCTTCGCGCGTCACTACCTCTACCCGCTGATCGGCGCCGTCTGGTCCGCCTCGCACGGCGACGCCGCCGGCTTCGCGGCGCGCTCCTTCTTTCGCTTCATCTCGAACCACGGCTGGCTGACGCTCGACCCGCCGCAGTGGCGCACGGTGCGGGGCGGCAGCCGGCGCTACGTCGAGGCGATCGCCGCCGCGCTGGGTGAGCGCGTCCACGCCGGCCGCGCCATCGTCGAGCTGCGCCGCGAGGCGGCGGGCGTGCGGGTCCTGGACGAAGCCGGCGTCTCGCGGTTCTTCGATCGCGTGGTGATCGCCACCCACGCCGACCAGGCGCTGCGCCTGCTCGCCGACCCGAGCGAGGACGAGCGCCGCCTGCTCGGGGCCTTCCGCTACTCGACGAACCGCACCCGGCTCCACCGCGACCGGGGGGCGCTGCCCGAGACCCGGAGGGCCTGGGCCGCGTGGAACATGGACCTCGCCGACTGTCAGGACCCCGGACGGCCGCTCGGCATGACCTACCACCTCAACCGCCTGCAGTCGCTGCCGGGAGACACGCAGTTCTGCGTGAGCCTCAACGACCCCGCGCCGCGGCCGGAGACGGTGATCGCCGAGATGGACTACACCCACCCGATCCTGGACGCGACGGCGACGCGCGCGCAGCGCGAGCTGCGCTTCCTGTCGGGCAGGCGGCACACGTTCTACGCGGGGGCGCACCTGCGCTACGGCTTCCACGAGGACGGGCTGCTGTCGGCGCTGAAGGTCGCCGCCGCCCTCGGCTGCCGCCTCGAGGACGACGGCGGCGCCGAGACGGGCGAGCGGGCCGCGTGAGCGAGCCCGTGCGCTCCGCGCTGTGCGAGGGCTTCGTCACGCACCGGCGCCTCGACGCGACGCCGCACGGCTTCCGCTACCCGGTGTTCCTGACGCTGCTCGACCTCGACGAACTCGAAGCCCTCGC
>JBGASI010000639.1:0-2579 GCA_044229815.1 Vicinamibacteria bacterium
AACTCCGGGGCCTTCAAGCTGGCCGTCAACGGCGCGCGCGCGGGCGGCCTGGTGGACGTGAGCGCCTCCTCCGCGAGCTTCCGCTGCATCGGTGGCGCCAAGGCGCCGACGGATGCCGAGTGCAAGGCCTCGCTGAAGGCCGGCGCGATGGTCCACGTGAGCGGGGCGTTGCTCGCCTGCTCGACGATGGCGGCCCAGGTGACGGCCACCGAGGTGAAGGTGCAGAAGAACTGACCACCGCCTCGGCCTCGCGGTGCCGCCGTTCTTTGGCTAGACTGCGGGGCAGGTTCAAGCCCCGCAGGAGGCCGTGATGAGCAAGGTCGAACGAGACGCTGCCCGCCAGGACCGACGTTCCTTCATGAAGGCGGGCGGCGCGGTCACGGCGGGCCTGCTGGCCCAGGCGGCGCTGCCGGCGGCCTCGCCGGCGGCGAGCGCGCTCCCGGCGCTGCCGGAGAACCCGCGCACGGCGACGACGATGCCGACGCGCAACCTCGGGAAGACCGGCTACCGGGTCGGCGTCTTCAGCCTCGGCGGGCAGTCGGCGATCGAGCGCGGGAACAACGAGGCGGTGGCGGTGCCGCTCGTCGAGCGCGCGCTCGACCTCGGCGTCAACTACATCGACACCTCGTCGATCTACGGCGGGCCCGAGCGCTGGAGCGAGCGCTACATCGGCCAGGTGATGAAGCGCCGGCGCTCCGAGACGTTCCTCGCCAGCAAGACGAAGGAGCGCACGCGCGACGGCTCGCTGCGGATGATCGAGCAGTCGCTGAAGCTGCTCAACACCGACCACCTCGACCTCTGGCAGCTGCACGACATCGGCACCCAGCACGACGTGGACGAGGTGTTCGCGAAGGGCGGCGCCATGGAGGCGCTCGTCGAGGCCCGCGAGCAGAAGATGGTGCGCTTCCTCGGCCTCACCGGCCACCACCGGCCCGACTCGCTGATGGAGGCGATCCGCCGCTTCCCGTTCGACGGCATCCTGCTCGCGCTCAACGCGGCCGACGTCCACCACTGGAGCTTCCGCAAGGAGCTGCTGCCGTTCGTGGTCGAACGGCAGCTGGGGATCATAGGCATGAAGATCACCGGCCGCGGCCGGCTGCTCTCCAGCTGGACGCCTCCGCCCGTCGAGAACCAGAAGCGCTCCTGGGAAGGCGTCGTGATCGCGAACGGCCCCGGCACGATCGCCCTGCGCGAGGCGCTCTACTACACGCTGTCGCTGCCGGTCTCGACCGCGATCGTCGGCTGCGACTCGGTCGCCCAGCTCGAGGAGAACGTGCGGCTGGCCCGCGACTTCACGCCGCTGAGCGAGGCGCAGCTCGCCGCGCTCGAGGCGAAGGCCGAGCCCTGCGCGAAGCAGGCGCTCTTCTTCCGCTTCTTCGACCGGGCCTGACGGGCGCTCGGGCGCCCGTCGCCGGCGCGTGGCGGAAGTACAGGTGGAAGGCGCAGTCCGGACCGACGAGCCGCCGCGCCTCGGCCAGCGGCAGGCGGACCTTGCCGAGCAGCACCAGCCGCTTGTACTGACCGAGGATGCGCAGGGCGGCGGCCTGTTCGCTGCGGCTCACCGCAGCCTCGCCGCGACGGAGGGGACCTCGCCGGCCATCGGGCCACTCTAGCACCACGGGGCCGGGCTTCGCGGTAGACTCCCGGCCGTGGAGCTGCGGGGACCCCTCTGGGAGGGCGTGCTGCCGGTCGTGCTGCGCCGCATCTACGTGCGCCGGCGCAGCGGCGAGCTGTCGCTGCGCCACGAGGCCGAGCTGGTCACCGTGGCCTTTCGGGGCGGGAACATCACGAACGCCGCGACCAACGTGCGCGAGGACCGCCTGGGCGAGACGCTGGTGCGCCAGGGCCACCTGGGCGAGGCCGACCTCAAGCGCGCCACGGGCTTCGTCCTGCGCGACGGCAAGCAGCTCGGAAACGTGCTTGTCGAGCTCGGCCTGGTGGACCAGTCCAGGATGCACGACCTGGTGGCGGGACACGTCGACGTCGTGCTGTCCCGCGCGCTCGCCTGGTCGGACGGCGACTACCACTTCCGGGAGGCCGCGGGCCGGCCGCCCGACGGCGAGACGACACTGCCGTTCTCGACCGGGGATCTGATCCTGCGCGCCTCGCGCGGCGTGCGTGATCCCGACGTGGTGCGCTACAACCTCGGGGACATGGGACGTGTCGTGGCCCTCTCGAGCGACCCGCTGCTGCGCTTCCAGCGCCTGAAGCTGAGCGCGGCCGACGCGGCGGTGGTGTCCGCCGCCAGCGGTGAGCTGACCGCCCGGCAGATCGTGGAGGCGGTCCCGCTCCCACCGGACGAGGCGCGACTGTCCCTGTTCGCGTTGCTCAACACCGGTGTCATCGAGTATCCCGAGCGCTCGGGCCCGTTCCAGCAGGTCGCCAAGCGCTCGCTGGCGGAAGGCTCGCCGACCCTGCCCGTCGTCCCGCGCGGCGTGGACCTGACCCGCCCCATGCCGCGGGTGACGCCGCCTCCCGAGCCGACGAGGCGCCTGGCCGCCCTCGAGTTGCCCGAGGCGCCGCGGGGCGAGCCCACGATCGTGTTGCGGCGCGAGGACCTGCAGGCCTTCGCGGCGGGG
>JBGASI010000080.1:0-11779 GCA_044229815.1 Vicinamibacteria bacterium
GCCCCTCCCGGCATCGATCGAGCATGACCGGCCCGGGACGGCCCGTCGACCGTCCCTTTGATCCACGGGCGGTCCCGTCCGGGCGCGAGCCTCGCTATCATGTCTGGATGCTCTGCACCCGGAAGGCCCTTCGGTGAGCCGCGCCCGACCCGAGCCGCCGCGGCTCGCGCCCTCGCCGGCCGACACGCGCTTCAAGCTGGTCAGCGACGTCGAGCCGCGGGGCGACCAGCCGCGGGCGCTCGAGGAGCTGGTGGCCGGCCTCGAGCGCGAGGACAAGCACCAGGTGCTGCTCGGCGTCACCGGCAGCGGCAAGACCTTCACGATGGCGTCGGTGATCGCGCGCGTGAACCGGCCGGCGCTGGTGCTCGCGCACAACAAGACGCTGGCCGCACAGCTCTACCAGGAGTTCAAGGCCTTCTTCCCGGAGAACGCGGTCGAGTACTTCGTCTCGTACTACGACTACTACCAGCCCGAGGCCTACGTGCCGCAGTCGGACACGTACATCGAGAAGGAGTCGACGATCAACGACGAGATCGACCGGCTCCGGCTCTCGGCCACGCGCAGCCTGTTCGAACGGCGCGACGTCGTGATCGTGGCCTCGGTCTCCTGCATCTACGGCCTCGGCTCGCCCGAGGCCTACTACGGCATGCTGCTGATGGCGCGCCAGGGCGAGACGCTCGACCGCCGCGACCTGCTCTCGCGCCTCGTCGAGGCCCGCTACGAGCGCAACGACTACGAGCTCAAGCGCGGCACCTTCCGGGTGCGCGGCGACGTGGTCGAGATCGTGCCCGCCTACGAGGAGAGCGGGATCCGCATCGAGCTGTTCGGCGACGAGGTCGAGCGCATCAGCTCGTTCGACCCGCTGACGGGGAAGACCAGCGGCCGCCTGGCGCAGGTGGCGATCTACCCCTCGAGCCACTACGTGACGCCCCAGCCGAAGCTGGCGGACGCAGTGCGCACGATCGAGGCCGAGCTCCTCGAGGAAAAGGCCAAACTGGAGGGCCAGGGCAAGCTGCTCGAGGCGCAGCGCGTCTTCCAGCGCACGATGTTCGACCTGGAGATGCTGCGCGAGACGGGCCACTGCCACGGCATCGAGAACTACTCGCGCCACCTCTCCGGCCGCAAGGCGGGCGAGCCGCCGCCGACGCTGCTCGACTACCTGCCCAAGGACGCGCTGATGGTGATCGACGAGTCGCACCAGTCGGTGCCGCAGGTGCGCGGCATGTTCGCCGGCGACCGGCAGCGCAAGACGACGCTCGTCGAGTACGGCTTCCGGCTGCCGTCGGCGCTCGACAACCGCCCGCTCAGCTTCGACGAGTTCGAGGAGCGCGTCGGGCAGTGCGTCTACGTCTCGGCGACGCCGGGCCCCTACGAGTTGCAGAAGGCCGGCGGCGTGGTGGTGGAGCAGGTGATCCGGCCGACCGGCCTGATGGACCCGCGGATCGACGTGCGGCCGGTCAAGGGCCAGGTCGACGACCTGCTGGCCGAGATCCGCGTGCGCGCGGCGCGCGAAGAGCGCGTGCTGGTGACGACGCTGACCAAGCGCATGGCCGAGGACCTCACCGAGTACTACCACGACCTCGGCGTGCGCGTGCGCTACCTGCACTCCGACATCGAGACGCTCGAGCGCGTGCGGATCCTGCGCGACCTGCGCAAGGGCGAGTTCGACGTGCTGGTCGGCATCAACCTGCTGCGCGAGGGCCTCGACCTGCCCGAGGTCTCGCTGGTCGCGATCCTCGACGCCGACAAGGAGGGCTTCCTGCGCTCCGCCGGCTCGCTGATCCAGACCATGGGCCGCGCCGCGCGCAACCTCGAGGGCATGGCGATCCTCTACGCGGACAAGCACACGGACTCGATGAAGGCCGCGATGGGGGAGACGGAGCGCCGGCGCCGGCTGCAGCAGGCCTACAACGCCGAGAACGGCATCACGCCCGAGAGCATCAAGAAGAGCATCGGCGAGCTGCTCTCCTCGGTCTACGAGCACGACTACGTGGCCGTGCCCGAGGTCGAGGAGGAGCCCGAGGCGCGCTACCGCTCGCTCGACGACATCGCGGGCGAGCTGAAGGCGCTCGAGAAGCAGATGCGAGAGGCGGCGAAGGCGCTCGAGTTCGAGAAGGCGGCCGAGCTGCGCGACCGGATCAGGAAGCTGCGAGCTCGCGAGTTCGGGCTGAAGTAGCGCGCGCCCCGGGCTGCCCGGCGGCCGCCAGCTCCCCGGCCTCGAGCGAGCGGAGGAAGAAGCGGAAGCGCCGCTGGTGCAGCGTCGCCATGTGCACCAGCTCGGTACCGACCTGGAACCCGCCGAGCGCGCCCGTCACGCGCAGCACGCGCACCACGCAGTCGACCGGCTCGCCGGCGGGCGGCAGGGCGAGCTGGACGCGCACGACGGCCCCGGCGCCGAGCGGCTCCTCGCTGTGGAACAGGAGCCCGCTCTCGCTCACGTTGAGCGTCGTCAGGGCGTGCGCCTCGCCGTCGACGACGCTGTAGCGGCCCGGCAGCACCGCGTCGAGCCGCGCGTGCTCGCGCCGCTCGTCGGAGAAGGGCTTGACGCAGTTCTTGCCCGCGCCCTTGGCCGCGTAGAGCGCCCGGTCCGCGCGGTCCACCAGCTCGCGCGCGTCGCTCGCGTCGCCCGGCAGGCAGGCGACGCCGACGCTCACGCGGAGCCGCCGGCCGTTGCCCGCCGGCCCGGCGCCGATGCGCGCCCGCTCGACGGCCTGGCGCAGCTTCTCGGCCACCTTCAGCGCCGCGAGCTTGGAGGTGCTCGGCAGCAGGATCGCGAACTCCTCGCCGCCGTAGCGGGCGACGACGTCGACCTCGCGCACCGAGCGCTTCAGCACCGCGGCGAGCCGGCGCAGCGCCAGGTTGCCGGCCAGGTGCCCGTGCGTGTCGTTGTAGCCCTTGAAGTCGTCGGCGTCGATCATCAGCAGCGAGAGCGGCGCCGCGTAACGCTCGGCGCGCCGCGCCTCGGCGGCGACCCGGTCCTTGACGTAGGCGAAGTTGTGAAGCCGCGTCAGCTCGTCGCTGACGGCGGAGTCGCGCGTGCGGCGCAGGATGCGGATCTCGACGATCGCCGGGTTGCGCAGGTGGCGCTGGCCGCGCAGGAAGTGCTGCAGCACCGCCAGGCGCAGGTCGACGCCCCCGGGGACGCTCGCGTTGAGCCGCTCCCACTCCAGCAGCACCTCGTCCCACTGCTCGCGCGCGCGGGCGCCGGAGAAGTCGAGGTGCGTCAGCACGAACAGCAGCACGCTGAGAACGTCCTTTCCGTGGCGCGCCTCGAGGCCGGCCACGCACTCGCGCCAGCCTGCCGGATCGCGCGGCCCGGACTCGAGCAGGCCGATGATCTCGTCCGCCGGAGCGGAGTCCAGCGCGTCGTCCATCCTGGTCATCTCGCGTTTCCCTCTCGCGCCCGTCGCCCGCTCCCCTGACATGTCAGCTCACCCGCTCGACCCCGGCCGGCTCGCCGAGGTGGTAGCCCTGCGCGTGGGAGAAGCCCGCGCGCACGCACGCCTCCGCCTCCGCCGCGGTCTCGATGCCCTCGGCGATCGTCTTCACCAGCAACTCGCGCGCGGCCGCCACCAGCGACGCGACCAGCCGCTGCCGCGAGGCGGGCGCGTGGTCGATGCCGGAGACGAAGCGGCGGTCGAACTTCAGGTAGTGGGGCGGCGCCTCGGCCAGCTCGAACAGCCGCGCCTGGCCGGCGCCGAAGTCGTCGTAGGCCAGCCCCACGTTGATCTCCGAGAGCCGGCTGCGCAGCAGGGAGATGAAGTCGGTGTGGGCGAGCGCGCTCTCGTGGATCTCGAGCACGAGGTCGACCCCCGGCGCGAACGCCCTCAGCTCCTCGAGCGACTCGAGCAGCCCCGGTCGCTCCAGCTCGGCGGGGTGGGTGTTCAGGAACAGCAGCGGCGGGTCCGGCCGCTCGCGCACGGCCGCGACCGCGCTCCGCCGGAACAGGCGGCTCAGCTCGGCCTGGGTCTCGGGCCCGAGCTGGCCGGCCAGCTCGAACAGCTCCACCGGGCCCGCGGGCAGCCCCGGGAACAGCCCGCGGCCCAGGGCCTCGTACGCGCAGACGTGCTGCGAGGGCAGCGTCAGGATCGGCTGGAACAGCGTCGTGATCGCGCCCTCGTCGATCATCTGCCGGACCGCCCGCGCCCCGGTGAGGAAGTGCCGGCTCAGCGGCGCGGTGATCGCGACCGTCCGGTCGTCGAGGGGGTTGGCGTCGCGGACGAGGCGGAACTCGTGATCGCCCACGTGCAGCACGTCGCCCTCGTTGAACGGCGCGTTCTCGACCCTCTGGCGGTTCACGAAGGTGCCGTTGCGGCTGCCGAGGTCGCGCACCCGCAGTGCCGGGCCCTCGGCGTAGATCTCGGCGTGGGCCTTCGAGACGGAGACGGAGGAGAGCACGAGCGAGACGCCGGAAGCGCGGCCGATGCGGAAGGGGAGAGGCTGCAGCGGCGTGCGCTGCAGGCCCCGCTCGTCCCCCAGCCGGCTCTCGAGCACCCAGCTCCCGGCCCCGACCTCCCCGAGCAGACCGCGCACGTCGGCCTCGGCCGGGGGCGAAAGGGCGGGCAGGTCGCGGGCACTGCGCCGGGCGAGCGTCGTAGCGGGTTCCCCGTTCATCGTGACTCTCGTCTGTTCCCTGTGTGCAAGACCCGGACCGGAGTGAACGGTGTTGATACAGAGCGCTTTGTGCGGAGCAGGGCCGCGCCTGTCCGGAAAACGGCCGCCCGGAACCCGGCCCCAGCACTTGCGCCCGGGCGTGTCGTATCGTTGGCGGGATGAGCTCGCGCGCCCTCGCGACGTGCCCTTCGTGCTCCACCCCCGTGGACGAAAGCCACCGCTTCTGCCCGGGATGCGGGCTGAGCCTCGACGTCGACAGCCCGACCGGGACGGCCCCTCGTCGGCGTCCGGCGTCCGGGTTGGCCAGCGCGCTCCCGCGGTCGTCCTCGCCGAGCCAGGCCCTGCGCGGGACGAGCGCCGTGAGCGGCGAGCGTTTCGCGCCCGGCACGGTGCTCGCGGGGCGCTACCGTATCGTCGGCCTGCTCGGCCGGGGCGGCATGGGCGAGGTCTACCGCGCGGACGACCTGAAGCTCGAGCAGCCGGTGGCCCTCAAGTTCCTGCCGCGCGCCCTCGAGGGGGACGCGGAGCGGCTCGAGCGGCTGTACGGCGAGGTCCGCATGGCGCGCCAGGTCTCGCACCCGGCCGTCTGCCGGGTGTGGGACATCGGCGAGGAGGAGGGCCAGCACTTCCTCTCGATGGAGTTCGTGGACGGCGAGAACCTCGCCTCGCTGCTGCGGCGCATCGGTCGCCTGCCGGGCGACAAGGCGCTCGACATCGCGAGGCAGGTGGCGGCGGGGCTCGCCGCCGCGCACGAGCAGGGAGTGCTCCACCGCGACCTCAAGCCCGCGAACGTCATGCTCGACGGCCAGGGCAAGGTCCGCCTGACCGACTTCGGCCTGGCCGGGCTGGCGAGCTCCGTGGCGGGCGAGGACGTGCGCTCCGGGACGCCGTCCTACATGTCGCCCGAGCAGCTGCAGGGGCGCGAGGTCACGGTTCGCTCCGACATCTACGCCCTCGGCGTGCTGCTCTACGAGCTGTTCACGGGCCGCCGTGCCTTCGAGGGGCGCACCATGGCCGAGCTCGCGCGCAAGCACCGCGACGAGCGCGCCATCGACCCGTCCGTGATCGTGCCCGACCTCGACGCCGCCGTGGAGCGCACGATCCTCGCCTGCCTCGAGAAGGACCCGCGCAAGCGGCCGCCCTCGGCCTCGGCCGTGCTCGCCATGCTCTCGGGCCAGGACCGGCTCGAGGCGGCGATCGCCGCGGGCGAGACGCCGTCGCCCGAGCTCGTGGCGGCGGCCGGCGAGGCGCAGGTGCTCAAGCCCGTGCTGGCCTGGTCCGGTCTCGCCCTCGTCCTCGCCGCCGTCGTGCTCGTGCCGCTGCTGCGCCCGTCGGGCTCGCTGCTCGGGCTCGTCCCGGTGGAGAAGAGCCCCGAGGCGCTCGAGGACCGCGCCCGCGAGCTGATGGGACGGCTCGGCGCCGACGGGGCCGTGGCCGACTCGGAGGTGGGCTTCGCGGTCGACGGCGAGTACTTCCGCTGGCAGGCGGCGCGCGATGCCTCGCCCGCGCGCTGGGCCGGCCTGCGCAGCGGGGAGCCGCCGGTGCTGCTGTTCTGGTATCGGGGAAGCCCGCGGCCGCTCGCGGCCCCCGCCTCCAACGGCGCGACCGGCTGGGGCGACCCGCCGATCCTCGTCTCCGGCATGGCGGGCGCGAAGTACGACCTGCGCGGCCGCCTGGTGGCCTTCTACTCGGTCCCGCCGCAGGTCGAGGCGGCGGCGGCGCCCTCGGGCAGCCCCGACTGGGGCATCCTGCTGGCCGAGACCCGGCTCGACCTCACGCGGCTCCGCCCGGTCGAGCCCACCCGCACGCCGCCCTTCTTCGCCGATGCCCGCGTCGCCTGGGAAGGCACCTGGCCCGAGCGTCCCGAGATCCCGATCCGGATCGAGGCGGCGGCCTACCGCGGCCGGCCGGTCTGGTTCGAGATCGTGAACCCGTGGACGCGCCCGGAGCGCATGCAGCCCTTCCAGCTCACGCGGGGCCAGAAGGTCGGGCGCGCGCTCATCATCGCCCTGGCCGTGCTGCTGGCGGCGGTCGGCACCGTGCTGGCCCGCCGCAACGTCCGGCTCGGCCGGGTGGACCGGCGCGGGGCCTACCGGCTGGCGATGGTCGTCCTGTCGCTGAGCCTCGTCTCATGGGCGCTGCAGGCGCACCACGTGGCGGACCCCGGCGTGGAGTTCCTGCTCGTGGCGCGCGGCACCGCCACGGCGGTGCTGGCGGCCGCCTTCCTCTGGCTCTTCTACCTCGCGCTCGAGCCGTACGTGCGCCGGCTGCGGCCCTGGACGCTCGTCTCCTGGACGCGCGCGCTCAACGGCGGCACGCGCGACGTGGTCGTCGGCCGCGACGTGCTCTTCGGCATGACCTGGGGGGCGCTGCTCGCCCTCGTCCTCTCCGTCACGGATCTCGTGCCGGTGGCGCTGGGCCGGCCCGCGCCGACGCCCGACGTCGGCCTGCCGGAGGCGCTGCTCGGCGCGCGCCACCTGCTCGGCTACCTGACGTCCGCGCCCGTCGACGCCACGCTGCTCGGCCTCGGCGCGCTGCTGCTGTTCCTGATCCTGCGCCTCGCCACCCGCCGCGACTGGATCGCCGCGACGCTGCTCGTGGGGATCCTGGTCGTCAGCCAGGTGGGCCAGATGGGCGAGTCGCTGTGGTACGCGGTCCCGCTCGGCCTGCTGATCTTCGGCAGCTACGTGGTCCTGCTGCTCCGGTTCGGCGTGCTCGCGGCGATCGCGGGGCCGTTCACCGTGAACGTGCTGAGCGCCCCGCCCCAGACCTGGGCGCTCGGCGGCTGGACCGGCTCGGCCACCGCCCTGGTGGCGCCCCTCGTCGCCGCCCTCGCCGTCCTCGCCCTGCGCACGGCCCTGGGCGCCGGGGCGTCCTCGGGCTACTCGGGCCCGGACTACAGCCACTCGCGCTCGTCCTGATGCGCCGCAGGGCACTTTTCCGTCCCCTGGCCCGTATCTACCCGTAGAGCGGAGCCCTGCCCTTGTCCTCCTGTCCCGTGTGCGCGACACCCCTCGGCGCCGACGACGCGCGCTGCCCGAGCTGCGGCTCGGACGCCGACATCGCCGACAGCCCGACCGGGACGGCGCCGCGCCCGTCGCGCCCGTCGGCGGGACGGCCTCCCGCGGAACGTCCCCCCACGCCCGCGAGCGCCACGGCGCGCGGAGGGACGGCGGGCGAGCGCTTCGTGCCGGGGACGGTGCTGGCGGGGCGCTACCGCATCGTCGGCCTGATCGGGCGCGGCGGCATGGGCGAGGTGTACCGCGCGGACGACCTGCGGCTCGAGCAGCCGGTCGCCCTCAAGTTCCTGCCGCACGGCCTCGACGCCGAAGAGGAACGCCTCGCGCGCTTCTATCGCGAGGTGCGCGTCGCGCGCCAGGTCTCTCACCCGGCCGTCTGCCGCGTCTACGACGTGGCCGAGGCGGACGGGCACCTGTTCCTCTCGATGGAGCTGGTCGACGGCGAGAACCTCGCGTCGCTGCTGCGCCGCATCGGCCGGCTGCCGGCCGACAAGGCGCTCGACATCGCGCGCCAGCTGTGCGCCGGGCTCGCCGCCGCGCACGAGAAGGGCGTCCTGCACCGCGACCTCAAGCCCGCCAACGTCATGCTCGACGGCCAGGGCAACGTGCGCATCACGGACTTCGGCCTCGCCGGCCTCGCCGCCACGCTGCGCCAGGAGGACGTGCGCTCCGGGACGCCGTCCTACATGTCGCCCGAGCAGCTCCAGGGCCGCGAGGTCACGGTGCGCAGCGACATCTACGGCCTCGGGCTGCTGCTGTACGAGCTGTTCACGGGGCGCCGCGCCTTCCAGGGCCGCGGCATCGCCGAGCTGACGCGCAAGCACCGCGACGAGCGCCCGCTCGAGCCCTCGGCCCTGGTGGCGGGCCTGGACCCCGCGGTCGAGCGCGGGATCCTCGCCGGCCTCGAGAAGGAGCCGGGCCGGCGCCCGGCGACGGCGCTGGTGGTCTCGGCCATGCTCTCCGGCCGGGACCCGCTCGACGCCGCGATCGCTGCGGGCGAAACCCCCTCCCCCGAGCTCGTCGCGGCCGCGGGCGAGCGCGAAGGGCTGCGCGCGCCCGTGGCCTGGGGCCTGCTCGCGTTCGTGCTCGCCGGCACGCTGCTGGCCCCCGGGACAGGAGCGCCGTTCCGCCTGCTCGACCGGCTGCCGATCGAGAAGGCGCCGGCCGTGCTCGAGGACCGGGCCCGCGAGCTGATCGCCCGCCTGGGCACGCCCGAGGCCGCCGCCGACAGCGCCTCGGGCCTGACCGTCGACCGCGGCTACCTGGCCCGGGTCCACGATGCGGACGCGTCGGCCTCGCGCTGGTCGGGTGTCGGCAGCGGCGCGCCGGTGCTCCAGTTCTGGTACCGGCAGAGCCCGCGCATGATCGTGCCGCTGACGCCGAACGGGCGCGTGTACTCGGCCAAGCCGGGCCTCGAGACGAGCGCGATGGCGGGCGTCACGTACAGCATGCAGGGTCGGCTGCTGCGCTTCTACGTGGTCCCTCCGCAGGTCGAGCCGGAGCCCGCCGGCCAGCCGGTCGCCCCGGACTGGGCCGCGCTCTTCGCCGAGGCCGGCCTCGACAGGGCCGCCTTCCGGCCCGCCTCGCCGCGCTGGACCCCGCCCTTCCACTCCGATGCGCGCGCGGCCTGGGAGGGAGACTGGCCGGCGTCGCCGCCGGTCCCGATCCGCATCGAGGCCGCCTCCTACCGCGGGCAGCCCATCTGGTTCGAGGTCGTCTGGCCCTGGACCCGGCCCGAGCGCATGGAGAAGTGGTCGCCCGCCGGCGGCAAGCTCAAGCAGGCGACCTTCCTGTCGCTGGGGCTGCTGCTGGTCGCGGCCGCCGCGCTCATGGCCCGGGCGAACTTCGTGCTCGGCCGCGGCGACCGGCGCGGCGCCTCCCGCGTCGCCCTCGTCCTGACGCTGCTGGGGCTGTCGTCGTTCGCGCTGGGCGCTCACCACGTGGGCGACCTGCAGGTCGAGCTGGGGCTCGCGACCCGGGGCACCGGCTCGGTGCTGCTGCAGGTCGCCTTCGTCTGGCTCTTCTACCTGGCGGTGGAGCCCTACGCGCGGCGCCTGCGGCCCTGGACGCTCGTCTCGTGGACGCGGCTCCTCAACGGCGGGGTGGCCGATCCCGTCGTCGGGCGCGACCTGCTCGCCGGGCTCGCCTGGGCCGTGATCATGGTCGGTGTGACCTTCGCCGCCCAGGCGCTGCTCGGCGTCTTCGGCCTGCCCCTGCCCGAGCTGAACGTGGGCAACCTGGACACGCTGACCGGGCCGGGGCCGCTGTTCGCGGCCGTCCTCGACGTCGCGAGCGAGGCGACGCTCCTCGGCATGGGCGTGCTGCTGCTGTACGTGCTGCTGCGTCTGGTCCTGCGCCGCGACGTCCTGGCGGCGGCCGCGGTGGCGACGCTCGTCTTCGTGCCCGGGGTGCTCTCGAGCCCGGAGCTGCCCTGGTTCGTGGCCGGCATGGGCGTCCTGTGGGCGGTCTCCTGGATCGTGCTGCTCCTGCGCTTCGGTCTGCTCGCCGCGATCGTCGGGCTCTTCGCCAACGACCTCCTGCTGTGGTTCCCGCTCACCAGCGACTTCAGCGCCTGGAGGGCGGGCCCGACGCTGCTGGTGACGGCGCTCCTGGCCGCTCTGGCGCTGGCGTCGTTCCGCAGCGCCGCGGGCGGCACGGGCCTGCGGCGCTACCTCGCGGCGGAGCCCTCGACGCGGCCCTGAGCGCCACGCTCGAAGACGACACGGCCGCCGACGATCGTGGTCAGGACGCGCACCTCGCGCAGCCGCTCGGGCGGGATCGCGAACACGTCCTCGCTCAGCACCACGAGGTCCGCGAGCTTGCCCGGCGTCAGCGTGCCCTTGTCCTGCTCCTGGAACTCGGCCCAGGCGGAGCCCGCCGTGTACGCGCGCAGCGCCTCCTCGAGGCCGAGCTTCTGCTCCGGCAGCCAGCCCCCGGGGTGCCTGCCGTCCAGCGTCGCCCGCGTCACCGCCGCGTAGAGGGTCTGCAGCGGGTCGAGCGGGGCCACGTACCAGTCGGTCCCCAGCGCGAGCCGCACGCCGGCGTCCGTGAACGTGCGGAAGGCGTAGGTCGTCTTCGCGCGCTGCGGCCCTATGCGCGCTTCGGCCCAGCGCCCGTCGTCGATCGCGTGGTAGGGCTGCACGGAGGCGACCACCCCCAGGCGGGCGAAGCGCGCGAAGTCGTTCGGCGCCACGTGCTGGGCGTGCTCGATGCGCCAGCGCCGATCGCGCGGGCCGTTCTGCTTCAGCACGTCCTCGAACAGGTCGAGCACGATCGAGATGGCCCGGTCGCCGATCGCGTGGAGGCACAGCTGCAGGCCCGCCGCGTCGGCCCCGACCAGCCGCTCGCGCATGCCCTCGAGCGGCTGCATCTCGTCCGACAGCAGGCCGTGGCTGTCGGGCGCGTCGGTGTACGGCTCGAAGAAGTAGGCGGTCGTCGAGCCGAGCGAGCCGTCCGCGAAGCCCTTGAGCGCGCCCGTGCGCAACCAGGGCGAGCCGAACGCCCGGCGCAGGCCCAGCCGCGCGAGGTCCTGCCACTGCGTCTCGAGCGGCGCCGTCTGAAGGCGCAGCGTCAGCTCGCCGCGCTCGGCGAGCTCCGCGTAGAGCGCCACGTCCTCGGAGGAAGGGTTCATGTCCTGCGCGCTGGTGACGCCGAGCGACGCCGCGTGGCGCAGGCCCTCGCGGATCGCGCGCAGGCGGGCCTCGCGCGACGGCGGCGGGATGACGCGGTAGACGAGGCCCATCGCCGCGTCCTTGAGGACACCGGTCGGCTCGCCCGCCGCGTCGCGCACGATCTCGCCGCCGGCCGGGGCGACGCTGTCGCGGGTGATGCCGGCGCGCTCGAGGGCCACGCCGTTCGCGAGCGCCATGTGGCCGTCGTAGCGGTCGACGAAGACGGGCGTCCGCGGCGTGAGCGGGTCGACGTCGCGGCGCGTCGGCAGCCGCGGCTCCTCGAAGGCCTGGTCGTCCCACGTCCCGCCGAGGACCCACTCACCCTGCGGCAGGGTGGCCGCGTGCGCGGCGATGCGGCGCGCGAAGTCCGCGGGCGAGCGGGCGTCCTTCAGCTGGACCTGCGCCAGCTTCGCGCTGCCGTCGGGGAAGTGCAGGTGGGCGTCGTTGAAGCCGGGCAGCACGCGCCGGCCGCCG
>JBGASI010000640.1:0-2553 GCA_044229815.1 Vicinamibacteria bacterium
ACCGAGGGCGAACGGCAGGCCCCAGTAGACGGCGTACACCCAGACCGTGAGCAACATCGAGAGCAGCGTGCCCAGGTTGGCGAACTTCAGCAGCGGGACGATCAGCTTGAGCTTGCCGAGCAGCAGCACCAGGAGGGCCCCGGCCGGGCCGAGCGCGAGCAGCCGCTTCTTCCAGGTGGGCGACTCCCCCGCCGGCTCGGGCGAAGCCTCGGCCACGGGCTCGCCACGCGGCCGGGCGTGGTGTCGCGCCACGGCCTGCAGGTTGCGCAGTCGCTGCTCGAGCTGCGCCGGGGACAGCGGGTCGTTCATGCCGGGCGGCCGAGCGGGAGCTCGAGCGGGGCCGGGATCTTCCAGGCCTCCCAGACGACGATGGCGAGGAAGACGAGGTCCATGACGCCGAAGCCGAGGCTCGCGACCTGGAAGAACAGGTCGGGGCCGGGCAGCAACGGCAGCACCACCGCCTCTCCCTTCTCGCTGTAGGCCTTCTGGATGAAGGTGCGGTTCACCAGGTAGGTCGCGTAGGCGAAGCCGGCCACCGAGATGAGGGCGGAGAGCACCTGCAGGTTCCGGTGGCGCTTGTTCCCCGACGCCATCACGACGCCCTTGCCGACGGCCACGCCGATCACGACGGCCACGAGGCCGAACGCGATGTGGGTGAGCACCGTGAAGCCCCACCAGGCGAGGACGCCGAGCGCCGCGCCGGCCAGGCCGCCCGCCACGGCCACGCCGTAGTTGACGTCCTGGCCCTGCGCCTCGAGCACCTGCTGCAGCTGCGCGGTGAGCCGCTCGAAGCACGCGCGGCAGAAGCTCCCGTCGTCC
This sequence comes from Vicinamibacteria bacterium, assembly GCA_044229815.1. GTDB lineage: Bacteria > Acidobacteriota > Vicinamibacteria > Fen-336 > Fen-336 > DATBSL01. The sequence goes on from JBGASI010000640.1 coordinate 820, forward strand.
GTGACCTCGCGGTCCTGCCCGTCGCGCAAGGCGCTGCCGCACTCCTGGCAGCGGACTTCCGCCGTCGCCAGCGCCGGTCCCTGCTCGTCCATCGCAACCCCTCCGCTCAGACGTCGCAGATGCGGAACGCCTCCTCGAAGGCCTTCAGCGGATCGCCGGTCGGCACGAACTCCTGCGCGAGGAAGCCGCTGAACCCGGTGTCCACGATGGCTCGGCAGATGGCCGGGTAGATCAGCTCCTGTCCGGCGTCGATCTCGTGCCGGCCGGGCACGCCGGCCGTGTGGTAGTGGGCGATCGCAGCGGCGTGCTCGCGGATGTTGCGGATCACGTCGCCCTCCATGATCTGCATGTGGTAGATGTCGTAGAGCAGCTTGACCCGCGGCGAGCCGACCTTCTTGACGAGCGCCGCGCCCCACGCGGTGTGGTCGCACATGTAGTCCTTGTGGTCGACCTTGCTGTTGAGCAGCTCGACGCACAGCGTGACGCCCTTCTTCTCGGCCTGCCCGGCGAGCTGGACGAGGCCGCGGGCGCAGTTCTCGAGCCCCTCCTCGTCGGACATCCCCGCGCGGTTGCCGGAGAAGCAGACCAGGTTCGGCACCTTCGCCTCGGCCGCGAGGTCGATCCCCTTGCGCAGCGCGTCGAGGAGGGCCGGGTGGTTCTCGAGCCGGTTGAAGCCCTGCTCGATGATGACGGGCGCGCCGAGCATCCCCATCGGGCAGACGAGGCCGTGCGCGCGAACGGTCGCCCAGTCGGCCGGGCCGAGCAGGTCGATCCCGGTGTAGCCGATGCGCGCGGCCTGGCGGGCCATCTCGTCGAGCGACAGCTTGCCGAGGCACCAGCGCGAGATCGACTGCTTGAGCCGCCCCCGCGCCGGCCGCCCCGCGGGCGCCTGGCCCGCTTCGACCGCCCCTGCCCCCACGCCGACACCCGCCGCCACGGCGGCGACCCCGGCCCGCAGCGCCTCGCGACGTCCCGCGTTGAACGTTTCTGCCATGGTGGCGTGCCTCCCGCGCGCGGCTGAGTGTAACGCCGGACGCGCCTTCGCGGAGCGACCACGGCGGGTTATCCTGAACCAGCGGCGTCACGCGACAACCGGGAGACGAGCAGCGATGAGAGAGGGAAACGACGCCCGTTCGCGAGTGCTGACCCGACCGCACGCGCGAGCCGCCGCCCTCGCGAGCGCCGCCGCGGTGCTGGCGCTCCTGGCCTTCGGCCTGATCGAGCTGACGCTGCGACGCCCGGCGGCCATCACCGACGACCTGCACGGCTGGCGCCAGGCCGAGACGCAGACGATCGCGCGCAACCTCGCCTTCGCCGAGACCGACATCCTGCGTCCGCGCGTCGACTGGGGCGGCGACGCTCCCGGCTACGTGGACACGGAGCTCCAGCTCTACCCGTGGCTCGCCGCCCTCGGCATGCGGCAGTTCGGCGAGGCCGAATGGATCGGCCAGGTCCTCTCGCTCGCGCTCATGACCGCGGGCGGCTGGATCCTCTTCCGGGCGCTGCGGACCCGTTTCGGCGCGCTGCCGGCGCTGCTCGCCCTCGTCCTCGTGCTGGCGGGCCGCGGCTGGTTCTTCCTGGCCACCGCCATCCAGCCCGAGCCCCTGACCTTCCTCGCCTACCTGATCGGGGTCCTCGCGTTCCTGCGCTTCGTCGAGGAGGAACGGCGGCGCGACCTCGTCCTCGCCTGCCTCGCGACCGCCGTCTGCGGCCTGGTCAAGCCTCCCGCCCTGC
>JBGASI010000081.1:0-11692 GCA_044229815.1 Vicinamibacteria bacterium
CACGAGGGCGCTCGCACGCTGGAGCGGGCGCTCGACGAGGCCCGCGCGGCCGGCCTCGGCGGCCAGGCCATCCACGGCAGCGGCGTCGACGGCGAGGGGGGGGTGCACCGCCGCGCGGGCGCGTACGAGTGCGGCGAGGAGACGGCGCTGATCGAGTCGCTCGAGGGCAAGCGCGGCCAGCCGCGTATCAAGCCGCCGTTCCCGGCGGTGGTGGGCCTGTACAACTCGCCCACGATCGTCAACAACGTCGAGACGCTGGTGAACGTCCCGCTCATCCTCACCCGCGGGCCCGAGTGGTTCGCCGGCTACGGCAGCGAGAAGAACGGCGGCCCGAAGCTGTACTCGATCAGCGGCCATGTCGTGCGCCCGGGCAGCTACGAGGCGCCGATGGGCAAGATCACCCTGCGCGACCTGATCTACGGAGAGGGCTACGCCCAGGGCATCCGCGCCGGCCACAAGCTGAAGGCCGTGGTGCCGGGCGGCTCCTCGACCCCGGTCCTCACCGCCTCCGAGCTCGACGTCGCGATGGACTTCGACGGCGTCGCCAAGGCGGGCTCGATGCTCGGCTCGGCCGGCACCATCGTGATGGACGACTCGACCTGCATGGTCTGGATGGCCAAGAACCTGATCTACTTCTACAAGCACGAGTCCTGCGGCAAGTGCTCGCCGTGCCGCGAGGGCACGGGCTGGATGCTCCGGCTGCTCGAGCGGATCGAGGCGGGCCAGGCGAAGGAGTCCGACCTCGACCTGCTGTGGAAGGTCACCGACTCGATCTCGGGCAAGACGGTGTGCCCGTTCGGCGACGCCGCGATCGCCCCGCCGCAGTCCACCCTCAAGAAGTTCCGCGAGGAGTTCCTCTACCACGTGCGCGAGAAGCGCTGCTGGAAGACGGTGGCGCCCACGTTCGAAGAGGCGCTCGCCCGCAGCGGGGTGAGAGCATGACGCCCTCGCCCGCCGTGCAGGAGCTGGTGCTGGCCGTCGTCAAGATCGCGCTGGTGGTCGGCGCCCTGCTCGGGGTCTTCTCGCTGATGACCTACATCGAGCGGCGGCTGCTCGCCTTCATGCAGTTCCGCCTCGGCCCGAACCGCACCGGGCCTCTCGGCCTGCTGCAGCCGATCGCCGACGGCATCAAGCTGTTCTTCAAGGAAGAGCTGATGCCCACGGCCGCCAACAAGTGGGGCTTCCTGGCCGCGCCGGTGGTGGCGGTGGCGACCGCGCTGCTCGCGGTGGCCGTGCTGCCCTACGGGCCGCCCTTCACGCTGCCGGCCTGGGGCTTCCTGCCCGCCTGGCTGCAGGGCCGCAGCGTGCAGGTGCAGATCGCCACGATCGACGTCGGCGTGCTGTTCATGTTCGCGATCACCGCCCTCGGCGTCTACGCCGTCGTGCTCGCCGGCTGGGCCGCCAACAACAAGTACACGATGCTCGGCGGGCTGCGCTCCTCGGCGCAGATGTTCTCCTACGAGCTGGCGCTGGGCCTGAGCTGGGTCGGTGTCATCATGCTGGCCGGCTCCTTCCAGGTGGCCGACATCGTGAACGACCAGGGCACGCGCTTCGGCGGCTGGTTCCTCGGCTGGAACCTGTTCCTGCAGTTCCCGGCCTTCCTCGTCTACTTCGTGGCCGCCACGGCCGAGGTAGCCCGCATCCCGTTCGACCTGCCCGAGGGCGAGACCGAGCTCGTGGCCGGCTTCCACACCGAGTACTCCTCGATGCGCTTCGCGCTGCTGCAGATGGCCGAGTACATCAACATGATCACGGTCGCCGTGCTGTGCACGAACCTGTTCCTCGGCGGCTGGCACTCGGGCGTGCCGGGGCTGCCCTCCGCGGGCCTCTTCGGCTTCCTGTGGTGGGGCCTCAAGGTCGCCGTGCTGCTCTTCGTCTTCATCTGGCTGCGCGGCACGCTGCCGCGCTTCCGCTACGACCAGCTGATGCACTTCGGCTGGAAGGTCCTGATCCCGGTGGCGGCGGTGTGGATCCTGGCGACGGCCGCCGGGGTCGTGCTGCTGCCCGGGCTCTTCCCGGTCGCGAGCCGCTGATGGACGCCATCCTCTTCTACGTCTTCGCCGGGCTGGCCCTGCTCTCCGCCGTGGTGGTGATCGGCCAGCGAAACCCGATCTACTCGGCCTTCGCGCTGATCACGACGCTGTGCTCGCTGAGCGTCGTCTTCGCCCTGCTCGGCTCGCCCTTCATCGCCGTGCTGCAGGTGATCGTCTACGCCGGCGCGATCATGGTGCTGTTCCTGTTCGTGCTGATGCTGCTCAACGTCCGGCGCGAGCCGGAGGCCCCGAGCCGCGGCGGGCGCACCCTGCACGGCGTGGCGCTCGGTCTGGTGACCCTGCTGGTGCTGCAGGCGGGCTCGGTGCTCGCGCGCTGGCAGGCCGCCCCCGCCGCGGGCTTCGACGCCTCGACCCGGACGATGGCCGCCACCCTCTTCTCCGTGCCGTTTCTCTACGTGTTCGAGGCCACGTCCATCCTGATCCTGGCCGCCTTGGTGGGCGCCGTGGTCCTGGCCAAGAAGGAGCTCTGAACGTGGAGCACCCGGCCTTCGTGGAGCACGCCGTGCTGCTCAGCCTCGCGCTGTTCGCGCTCGGCACGCTCGGCGTCTTCCTGCGGCGCAACGTGATCACCGTGCTGATGTGCATCGAGCTGATGCTGAACGGGGTCAACCTGGCCTTCGTGGCCTTCTCCCGCGGCTCGGCCTCGGGCTCGCTCGACGGGCAGGTGCTCGTCTTCTTCGTGATGGTGGTGGCCGCGGCCGAGGCCGCGGTCGGGCTGGCGATCGTGATCGCGCTGCACCGCCACCGCGACAGCCTCGACCTCGACGCGTTCCACCTGTTGAAGGGGTAGGCCGTGCTCGAACTGGGAATGCTCGACAAGGTCCTGCCCTTCGCGATCCTGCTGCTGCCGCTGGCCGGCTTCGTGGTGCTGGCGCTGTTCGGCGACTGGATCAAGAAGGACCGGGAGGACGCCGGCGCGACCTACCTCGCCTGCGCGACGGTGCTCGTCGCCTTCGGCCTCGCGGTCTGGACCACGGTGCGCCTCTACGGCCTGGGCGTCGCGGGCGAGGCGCTGCACTTCTCCCAGCCCTACCTCAGCTTCGAGTGGATCGAGGTGGCCGGCTTCCGCGTCCCGTTCAACCTGCTGGTCGACCCGCTCTCCTGCGTGATGATGCTGGTCGTCAGCGGCATCGGCTCGCTGATCCACGTCTACTCGCTGGGCTACATGGCCCACGACGGGGACCGCGTCCGCTTCTTCTCCTACCTGAACCTGTTCACCTTCTTCATGCTGCTGCTGGTCCTCGGCGGCAGCCTGCCGCTGCTGTTCGTCGGCTGGGAAGGGGTGGGCCTGTGCTCCTACCTGCTGATCGGGTTCTGGTACAAGAAGGACAGCGCCTCCGCCGCGGGCCTCAAGGCCTTCGTGGTGAACCGGGTCGGCGACGTCGGGCTGATCCTGGGGATGATCTTCATCTTCCACGCCTTCGGCAGCCTCGACCTGGTGGACATCGCCGACAACGCCGGCGGCCTCGCGCGCGAGGGCCTGTGGCAGTGGGGGCCGGCCACGATCGCCTGCCTGCTGCTGTTCGTCGGCGCCACCGGCAAGAGCGCCCAGATCCCGCTGCACGTCTGGCTGCCCGACGCGATGGAGGGCCCGACCCCGGTGTCGGCGCTGATCCACGCCGCGACCATGGTCACGGCCGGCGTCTACATGGTGGCCCGGCTCGGGCCCCTGTATGCCGTGTCCGAGACCGCGATGCTGGTGGTGGCCGTGGTCGGCACGGCGACGGCGCTGATGGCCGGCACGATAGCGATCGTGGAGACCGACCACAAACGGGTGCTCGCCTACTCGACGGTGAGCCAGCTCGGCTTCATGTTCCTGGCCGCGGGCATGGGCGCCTTCGGCGTCGCGGTGTTCCACCTCTACACGCACGCGTTCTTCAAGGCGCTGCTGTTCCTGGGCTCCGGCTCCGTGATCCACGCGATGTCGGGGGAGCAGGACATGCGGCAGATGGGCGGCCTGCGCCGCAGGATCCCCTGGACCTTCTGGACCTTCCTGGTCGGCACGCTGGCGATCGCCGGCATCCCGCCGCTCGCGGGCTTCTTCAGCAAGGACGAGATCCTGCTCGGCGTGTTCGGCTCCGGCCACACCGTCCTGTTCGCCCTGGCCCTCTTCACGGCGCTGCTCACCGCGGCCTACATGGCCCGCCTGCTCTTCCTCACCTTCTTCGGCAGCTTCCGCGGCTCGCACGAGGCCGAGCACCACCTGCACGAGTCGCCCGCCTCGATGGTCGTGCCGCTGGTGCTGCTGGCCGTCGGCTCGGCCGTGGCCGGCTTCGTGAAGATCCCACGCGTCGTGCAGCCGGTCTTCCGCCTGGCCGAGGAGGCGCCGCACCACGTGGCCTGGCTGCCGCTGGTGGCGACGCTGTCGGGGGTCGTCGGGATCCTGATCGCCTGGTACCTGTACCTCGCCATGCCCGAGCTGCGCGCCTCGCTCGCCGCGCCGCTGCGCCCGCTGCTGCGGCTGTTCGCCGCGAAGTACTTCTTCGACGACGTCTACAACGCCTTCGTGCGCCGGGTCGTGGTCAAAGGCAGCGCGGGCTTCCTGTGGCAGCGCGTCGACGCGGGCCTGATCGACGGGGCCGTCAACGGTCTCGGCCGGCTCGTCGGCCGGCTGTCCGAGCGGTTGCGCCCCGTCCAGACCGGCTTCGTGCGCCACTACGCGCTGCTCGTGCTCGCAGGCGCGGTTGCCGTGGTCTCCTACCTCCTCTGGTCATGAGCCTCACGAACCACCTGCTCACCCTGCTGATCCTGCTCCCGGTGGCGGGCGCGATCGTCGTCGCGCTGACGCCGCGCGGGGCCGTCCCGCTGCAGAAGGCGCTCGGCCTGCTCGTCGCGGGCGCCTCCTTCGCGCTCTCGCTGCTGCTGCTCACCGGCTTCCAGGACGTCTCCGGTCTGCAGTTCGGCGAGCGGCGCGCCTGGATTCCCGCCTGGGGCATCAGCTACCACGTGGGCGTCGACGGGCTGTCGCTGTGGCTGGTGATCCTGACCACCTTCCTCACGCCGCTCGCTCTGCTCGGCTCCTGGACCTCGATCGACAAGCGCGTGCGCGAGTTCGTCGTGTTCATGCTGCTGCTCGAGGCAGGCATGATCGGCGTCTTCGTCTCGCTCGACCTGTTCCTGTTCTACGTGTTCTGGGAGGCGATGCTCGTCCCGATGTACTTCCTGATCGGGATCTGGGGGCACGACCGGCGCATCTACGCGGCGGTCAAGTTCTTCCTCTACACGTTCGCCGGCAGCGTGCTGATGCTGATCGCGTTTCTGGTGCTCTACAGGACGGCCGGCGTCGGCAGCTTCGGCATCGCCGAGCTCGCCGCCGCGCCGGTCGAGCCGGCGCTGCAGACCTGGCTCTTCCTCGCCTGCGCGCTCGCCTTCGCGATCAAGGTGCCGATGTGGCCGTTTCACACCTGGCTGCCCGACGCGCACGTCGAGGCCCCGACCGCCGGCTCCGTGATCCTGGCCGGCGTGCTGCTGAAGATGGGCGGCTACGGCTTCCTGCGCATCGCGATCCCGCTGTTCCCCGAGGCCGCCCTGCGCTTCGCGCCCGCTCTCGCGGTGCTGGCGGTGATCGGCATCGTCTACGGCGCCCTGGTCTCGCTGGTCCAGACCGACCTCAAGAAGCTGGTCGCCTACTCCTCGGTCTCGCACCTCGGCTTCGTGATGCTCGGCATCGCCGCCTTCACCACCACCGGCGTCGTCGGCTCGGTCTACCAGATGCTGAACCACGGCATCTCGACCGGCGCCCTGTTCTTCCTGGTGGGGATGCTCTACGACCGGCGGCACACGCGGCTCATCTCCGAGTTCGGCGGGCTGCGCGCGGTCGTGCCCTGGTACTTCGCGGTGTTCCTGCTGACCAGCCTGTCCTCGATCGCGGTGCCCGGCTTCAACGGCTTCGTCGGCGAGTTCCTGATCCTGATGGGCTCCTGGAGCCTGAGCCCGGCGCTCGTGGCGGTCGCCTCGCTCGGGGTGATCCTGGCCGCGGGCTACATGCTCTGGATGGTGAAGCGGGTGTTCTACGGCGAGCTGACGAACCCCAAGAACGAGAAGCTGCCCGACCTCTCTCCGCGCGAGGCCTTCATCCTGGTGCCGCTGGTCGTGCTCGCGCTGTTCATGGGCATCGCCAGCCCGCTCTTCACGCGGCGCATCGAGCCGGCCGCCGACGCGCTGGTGCGCCAGGTGCGCGCCCAGGCGGCGCCGGTCCGCGCGGCCGGCGCGCCCGCGACCCCCGCGGAGGTGCGGCGGTGAACGCGCTCGACCTGCGCCCGATCCTCCCCGCAGCGCTCGTGGCGCTGAGCGGGCTCGTCGTCCTGCTGGTCCAGGCCTTCACGCCGAAGGGGCAGAGCGCGCCCTCGAGCGGGCTCTCGGTCGCCGGCCTGCTGGCCGCGCTCGGCTCCGTCTGGCTGCTGGCCACGGGCGACGCCCGCGGCCAGACGCTGGGCGGGGCCATCTCGGCGGACGCGTTCTCGCTCTTCCTGCAGGCCGTGATCCTGGCGATCGCGATCGTCGCGCTGCTGCTCGCGCCCTCGTACCTGCGGGCGAACGGCTGCGAGCGCGGGGAGTACTACGCGCTCGTGCTGTTCTCGGTCGTCGGCATGCTCGGCCTCGTCTCCAGCCTCGAGCTGATCTCGATGTTCGTCGCGCTCGAGATCATGTCGATCCCGCTCTACGCGATCGCCGGCATGCAGCGCAGCCGGCCCGAGAGCCAGGAGGCGGCGCTCAAGTACTTCGTGACCGGGTCCTTCTCCTCGGCCTTCTTCCTCTACGGCGTCGCGCTGCTGTACGGCGTCTGCGGCAGCACCTCGCTCGAGCGGATCGCCGCCACGGCCGGTCCCGCCTCGGACGGCTCGCCCTCGCTCGCGCTGCTCGGCGCCGCGCTGCTGCTGGTCGGCTTCGGCTTCAAGGTCGCCGGCGTGCCGTTCCACATGTGGGCGCCCGACGTCTACGAGGGCGCGCCGACGCCCGCCACCGCGTTCATGGCGGCCGGCGTCAAGGCCGCGGCCTTCGGTGCGTTCCTGCGGGTGTTCGGCTCCGCGCTGCCGGGCCTCGCCTCGCACTGGCAGCCGCTCGTGGGCGCGCTCGCCTGCGTGACGATGATCGTGGGCAACCTGGCAGCGCTCGCCCAGTCCAACCTCAAGCGGATGCTGGCCTACTCCTCCATCGCGCACGCGGGCTACCTGCTGACGGCGATGGTCGCGGCGCCCGGGCTGGCGGGCGAGGCGATGCTGTTCTACCTGGCCGCCTACGCCACCGTGAACCTCGGCGCCTTCGGCGCGCTGGCGGCGCTGTCGCGCGACGGCCGCGAGCCGCTCGCCCTCGCGGACGTGGCCGGTCTCGCCGAGCGGCGGCCCGCCCTCGCGGCCGCGCTCACCGTGTTCCTGGTGTCGCTCACGGGCATCCCGGTGACGGCGGGCTTCGTCGGCAAGTTCTACCTGTTCAACGCCGCGGTCGCCGCCGGCTGGGTCTGGCTCGCGATCGTGGGTGTCGCGATGAGCGTGGTGTCCGCCTACTACTACCTGCGGGTGGTGGTGGCCCTGTACATGCGCGAGCCCTCGGGGGAGGACACCTGGGCCGAGGTCTCGCCGGCCTCGGCGTTTGCGCTGGCCGTCTCGGCCGCCCTCGCGCTGCTCCGCGGCGTGGGGCCCGCCCCGCTGCTGGCGGCGGCGCGCGTCGCCGCCCACTCGCTGCTGCCGCACGCCCCGCTGTTCTAGAGGATCGTCCCGAGGACCAGCGGGTCGACGGCCACCGCGTGCAGGTAGACGCGCCACTCGACGAGCGGCTCCGGGGCGAAGCCGGTCTCGCCGGAGAGGCCCAGCGCGTCGCCCGGGACGAGCGCGTCGCCGGCCCGCACGCTGCTGCGCGCGAGGTGTGAGAGCACGCTGACGACGCCCTGCCCGTGGTCGAGCACCACGGTCTGGCCAGCGAGCGTCAGCGCCCCGGCGAACAGCACGACCCCGGCGCCCGGGGCGCTCACCGGCGTCCCGACCGGCACCCGGTAGTCGATCCCGCGGTGCCGTTCGCCCCCGAGCCCGTCGATCCGGCCCTCGACGCCGCCGACCCCGGCGTAGACGCGGTGCTCGCCGAAGCCCTGCCCTGCACCCGCGACAGGGGGGCGCAGCCGGCCCGGCGCGGGCTTGTCCGAGGCCGTCCGCAAGTGGGCGAGCAGCCGTCGCGCGTCGAGCGCGACCTGCGGCAGCTCGAGCAGCGCGCGTCGGCGCTCGTCGAGGAAAGCCGCTCGCGTGCTGTCCGGCCGCTCCGCGATCGAGACGGGGATCGCGATCCGCTGCTCGCCGCGCCGCGCCGCCAGCTCGACGCCGAGGGTCGCCGGGCCCGACCCGGCCGAGAGGTCGATCGGCACGAGCGCCCTCGGCACGCCCTGGTCCGAGTAGAAGGGCGCACGGCGGCCCTCGAGCAGCGCCCAGGCCGCGCCGAGGCGGCCGCGCGCGCCGAGCCTCACGACCGCGACGCCGCCCGGCCGCGCCTGCGAGAGATCGACCCGGAACGTGACGCTGCCGACCCGGCGCACCACCTCCCCGGCCGCGGTCCGCAGCGGAGCGAGCAGGCCCGCGGCCGCGGCGGTCAGCAGGTGGCGCCGGCGCATCACGCGCGCGCCGCCCGCGCCAGGGCTTCGAGGAGCGGCCCCTCGTCCTCCTCCGCGACCGTGCGCAGGTCCAGCACCACGCGCCCGTCCTCGATCCGCGCCACGACCGGAGGCGACCCGCTGCGCAGCCGGGCCGCCAGCTGGTCCGCCCCGCCTCGTCCGGGGTCGAGCGCGACCGCGACCGTCGCGATACCGGTGTCCGGCGCCGCGCCCCCGCCCACGGCGGACTCGGTCTCGAACACGCAGGGGTGCAGGCCGGGGGCGAGCTGCGCGAGCGCGCCGAGGAAGCCGACCGCGCGGGCCTCGCCGGCCTCGCGCCCGGCGTGCAGCATGCGCAGCACCGGCACGCTTGCGGCCGCGCGCCCGGCCTGGTGCTCGACGAGCGTCGCGTCGAGCGCGGCCAGGGTCAGCTTGTCGACGCGCAGCGCCCGGTAGAGCGGGTTGCGGCGCATCGGCTCGACGACGGCCTTGCGCCCGGCCACGAGCCCGGCCTGGGGGCCCCCGAGCAGCTTGTCGCCGGAGAAGGCCACGGCGTCCGTCCCCGCTTCGAGGGCCCCGCGCACCGTGGCCTCGCCGGCGAGCCGGCCGGGCAGCGCGTCGACGAGGCCGCTGCCCTGGTCGAGGACGAGCGGCACGCCCGTCTCCCGCGCGAGCGCCCCCAGCTCGCGCAGCGGCGTGCTCTCGCTGAAGCCCGTCACCCGGAAGTTGCTGGGGTGCACCGCCAGGATGAGCCCGGTCTCGGGCGAGAGCGCCGAGCGGTAGTCGGCCAGGCGCGTGCGGTTCGTGGTGCCCACCTCGCGCAGCCGCGCCCCGCCCTTCTTCAGCACGTCGGGGATGCGGAACGAGCCGCCGATCTCGACGAGCTCGCCCCGGCTGACGACGACCTCGCGTCCCTCCGCGAGCGTGTTGACCGCCAGCAGCAGCGCGGCCGCGCAGTTGTTCACGACGACGCTCGCCTCCGCCCCGAGCAGGCCCCGCAGGCGTGCCTCAGCGTGGGCCTCGCGATCACCGCGCGCGCCGCGCTCGAGGTCGTACTCGAGGTTCGAGTAGGACGAGGCGATCTCGGCCACGCGGGCCGCGGCGGCGCGGGAGAGCGGGGCGCGGCCGAGGTTCGTGTGGACGACGACGCCGGTCGCGTTGATCACGCGCAGCAGGGAAGGGCGGTCCGCGCGCTCGAGCCGCGTCGCGATCTGCGCCCCGAGCTGCGCCCGCGTGTCCGCGGCAGTCCGCAGTCCGGCCGCCCCCGCGCGCAGGCTGGCCAGGTGCGCCCTCAGCGCGTCCAGGACGGCGCTGCGCCCGTGCGCCTCGACGAGCGCCCGCAGCTCGGGGAGCGCCAGCGCCTGGTCGACGGAGGGGAGCCCGCGCCGCGGGTCTTCCGGGTTCTGCGGGGACATCCTGGCGACTATACCTCGGCCGCCGGGAGCGGCCAGCGGGCCGCCGCGGCCGTCCGGGGCCGCGCTTCGCGCGTGGTATCCTCGCGGCACCATGCCTCGCGAACGGCCCCCGGACTTCGCGGACCGCCTGCCGCGCGTGGTCCCCAAGGAAGAGACGGACATCTCGCAGCTGTCGGACGAGATGGCCGACCTGCTCTACCCCGGCCGCCGGCCGAGGCCGTTCCGCGTCGGCGTGCGCTTCTTCCCGTTCGACAACCCGAACTACGAGCGCGCGCTCGGCCTGGCCCGGCAGTCGCCCGTCTACGCGGAACGCCCGACGCCCGACGGCCTGGAGCACGCGGCCGCCTTCGACGCCGGCGCCGCGCGCACGCTGCGCGACCTGTTCGAGCTCGTGAAGGGGCGCCCGGGCACGCAGGTGCTGGTGGACGGCAAGCCGGTCCCGTACGCGCACGAGCTGTGGCTGCCCCTGTTCTGGATCTTCCTGGGCAGGGAGGCCTGAGCGCGCCGTGCCGCTTTCCGACGACCTCGACCGGATCGACACCCTCATCCGCCAGCTGCAGGTGAAGTGGGACATGTTCTTCGGCGGCACCGAGCGCAAGCCCCCGAGCGAGCTGCAGGCGCAGGTCGAGGCGCTGGTGCGGCGCCACGCGAACGTGGAGATCCGCAACAACGGCGAGCGCTTCCGCTACCAGGGCCTCACCGCGCGCTTCAGCGCCTTCAACGAGCTGTGGCAGAAGCGCCTGCGCGCGCGCGAGGAAGGGAAGATCTTCGGCCTGCACGGCCTGCGCGCGGAGAAGCTGCCCCCGCCGCCGCCCGCCCCGCCCCGCCCGCCGGCGCGGACGGGGCAGGCCGCCTCCGCCGGCGAGTTCCGGGTGACGGACGTGCGCGGCGACGAGGCCACCGTGCGCGGGCTGTACGAGAGCTTCGTGGCGCAGCGGCAGCGCGCCGGCGCCGGCGCGAGCCCCTCCTTCGAGAGCTTCAGCCAGCTGATCGCCCAGCAGACCGAGCGCATCCGCGCCGACAAGGGCGCGCGGGCCGTGGACTTCCGGCTCGAGACGAAGGACGGCAAGGTCTCGCTCAAGGCGCGGGTCGTCAAGTGAGGCCGTGAAGCGCCTGTTGCTCGTCCTCGGCACGCTGACGCTGCTGGCGCCCTCTGCGGGCGCCTGGCCGGCGGAGGTGAAGACGGCCATCGGCCGCGACGCCCGACGGCTGGTGCCGCGGTCGCTGGCGCGCCTGCTCGCCGAGCGCGAGACGCAGATCCAGGACGAGATGGCGCGCTTCCCGCCCGCCCTGGCGAGCGCCCTGGCGCAGGACCTGCCCACGGGCCGGCTGCGGCCGCAGACGGTGGCCGGCCTGGACGGCGAGGTCGCCGCCGTGGTGCGCCTGTTCCGCGAGAAGAGCGTGAGCGAGGGCCTGGTGCGCCTCGGCGCGCTCGTGCGCATTGCGGCCGACCTCTCCGACCCGGTCCTCGCCGTCGGCCCGGAGGGCTGGCCCCCGGGCCTCGCCCGCGAGTACTACGCCCTCTTCGGCGCCAACATGGGTCGCATGCCGGTGGTGGTCGACCGCGACCAGTCGCTCGAGCTCGCCCGGGCGCAGCTGCCCGCGCTGTGGCAGTCGCTCGTCGATCGCAGCCGCGAGGGCGTCCCGAC
>JBGASI010000641.1:0-2543 GCA_044229815.1 Vicinamibacteria bacterium
TGGCCGGCGGGGCGCCGGCCTGCGTGAGCGTCACCCTGCTCGACGGCCTCGTGATGGCGCGCTCCGGGTTCCACCACTCGATGAACTACCGCAGCGTCGTGGTGGTGGGCGTGGCCGTCGAGGTCACGGACCCGCTCGAGAAGGCGCGCGCCCTCGATGCGATCGTCGACCACGTGGCGCCCGGCCGGACGGCCGAGGTGCGCGGCCCGAGCGAGCTCGAGCTGCGCGCGACGAGAGTCGTCTGGCTGTCGCTGGCCGAGGCGTCGGCCAAGGTCCGCAGTGGTCCACCGAAGGACGACGAAGAGGACCACGCGCTGCCGTGCTGGGCCGGCGAGCTGCCGCTGCGCCTCGTCCCGCAGGAACCGGTGCCGGACCCCCTGCTGCGGCCCGGCATCGCGCCGACAGCGACGGTCGCTCGCTGGCGGCGACCGGGCGGGGCAAACCGGGACTAGAGGGGACCACCCTCCGGCGGGGCCCCGGCGGGGCCTCGGACCGGGACGACCGGGCCCCGCACGAGCGAGCGCCCCAGGGCCGCCAGCAGGTACAGGAGAGCGGCCTGCAGCCCGAGGAAGCCCGCGATCTTGACCGGCGCGAGCGCCGGGCTCACGAAGCGCACGAGCCAGCCGCCGCCCTCGTCGAGGAGCGCGCAGGCGAAGCTGCCGACTATCACGACGAGCTTCGCGCGGCGGCGCAGCGGGACGAAGACGAGCAGGTGGGTCAGCAGCAGCAGCACGAGAGCCATCATCGGCAGGTGGGCGTGCGTGGTCTCGAGCAGCGAGGCTGCCGAGCGGGGCGGACGGAACTCGACCTCGGAACCGTTGTAGTAGACCGCGACCGAGGCCGGGTCGAGGCTCATCCTCGAGAAGAACATCGCGCAGTTGGTGCCCCAGAAGGCGGCGAGCAGGGCGAGCGTCAGGACGAGGCTGAGGCGCGTCAGCGGCTGGGAGCGGTGGCTTCCGTCCTGCAGATACTTCACCGTTGCCCCCGGAGCACGATCTCCTCCACGGCCAGCGCGCGTCGCACCGCGTCGGTCAGGGCCTGCACCGTGAGCGTCGCGCCGCTGACGCGGCGGACGCCGTGGCCGGGCCACAGCTCGTCGTCGAGCCGCCGGCCATCCAGCGTCCGCAACCAGCCCGGGCGCGGCAGGTAGTCCGGAGGCTCGGCGAAGCGCAGCACCAGCGCTGCCCTCAGCGTGCCGTCCGGGTTGACCGCGGCCAGCACGGTGGCCGGCGCCGTGCGCACGACCTGCGTGTCGACGAGGGCCCGGCCGACGAGGGCGCCCTGCACGCGCGCCTCGTAGACGCTGACCACGGCGGACGGCAGCCGGGAGCGCGCGGCCTTCTCGACCGCGGCGAGCTGGGCGGGCGTCAGGTAGAGCGTGCGGCGCGCCGTCTGTGCCCCGGGAAAGATCCGCTCCAGCGCCGCCTGCTCGGAGAGCAGCACCTCCGCGGCGCCGGGCGCAGCGGCGCCGAGGAGCAGCGCCGCGAGCGCGGGGGCCAGCGCCGCCCTCAGAACAGGTAGCCGAGCGCGAGTTGCCACTGGCTGGTCCCCTGGCGCGCCCCGTCGTGGAGGCGCTGGTAGTCGAGCTTGAACACGACCTGCGGCAGCGGCTTGAGCTCGAGGCCGCCCGCGAGCACGTCCTGCGCGCGCCCGGGATCCCGGTCGTAGCCGGCCGGCACTCGCTGCTGGGTATCGAGCCGCTCGTAGCGCAGGTACGGCGTCAGCGACCAGCGGCTGCGCGCGACCAGGGTCAGCAGGTCGTACGAAGCCTCCAGGTACCATCCCGACTGCGCGCCGCCGACCGAGGCCCCGCCGGTGAGGCCGTTCTGCTCGTTGACACGCGCGGCGTCGGCGAGCGTGCTGCGCGCCCACAGCCCGCGCAGCCGCAGGCCGGCCCGCTCGTACTGGGCGTGGAGGTCGAGGAGCGTGACACGGGCCGCCAGCTCGCGGCCGCCCACCCGCGCGCCCTGGCCGGACTTCCCGGTGAAGAACGAGCCGCCCGCAAGCAGGCCGCGGCCGCCGAGGTCGACCCGGCCGGTGAAGCCGAGGTCGTTCGCGCTGGAGAGCGATCCCTCCTGCCGCCCTCCGCGCAGGCCCTGCGCCGAGAAGCCGGCGCTCGACAAGCCCGCCACGGCGTAGGCGCGCCACTGCAGGGGCCCCGCTTCGCCGAACAGCCCGAGACCGTTCTCGCGCCAGGTGCTCGGGATGATGACCGTCTCGACGAGCGGCCGGCGGGCGCCGCGGAAGACGGGCGGCTCGTGCAGCTCGTTCAGGAAGCCGAGCGGCACGAGCAGCAGGCCGGCGCGCAGGCCGATCGCGCGGCGCGGCTGCAGTTCGAGGTACGCGAACTCGAGCGCCAGCTCGCCGCCGCCCCCCTCGCCCACCTTCGCGTGCTCGAGCTCGAGCTCCGAGTTGAGCAGGACCTTGTCGGAGAACTTGTAGCCGACATAGAGCACCTGGCGCAGGTAGTCGACGCTCGAGCCCCGCCCGGAGGGCGTCCCGTCCTGCCGGGACGCAGCCACGTTCGTGTAGAGCGCCTCACC
>JBGASI010000642.1:0-2541 GCA_044229815.1 Vicinamibacteria bacterium
CGGTCAGGGAGCGGGCCAGGTCCACGGGTGTCCCCGCCGGCGGCCGCGGCCCGTGGACCGAGGCGGCCGCCGTCCACGCCGCCGTCCCCGTCCGCGCGAGCACGATGTTGTCGACGCCGAGGTTGTACCCGGTCGAGGCGGCGCTCTTGCCCAGGCACACGTAGGTGAGCGTGTGGCGCCCCTTCGTGAGCCGTGGCCAGCCCACCTGGAAGTCCGCGCCCACGTAGGTCTCGACCGCGTAGCCGTCCATCTGCGTCTGCGGCCGCACGTCCGCGCCCGGCTCGTGCTCGAGCTGCGGCGCCGTCGGAGGCCTCCCGTCGAGAAGCACGGTGTAGACGCCGTAGTCCGAGCCCTGCGCGAGCTGGGTGTAGACCTCGTAGTCGCCGTCCTCGGGCACGTCGAACGGCACCTCGAGCCGGGAGCCCGCTCCTTCCGCCTCGAACAGGATCACGTCCTTCGACCAGAAGAGCTCGGGCACCAGCGAGGCCTTGCCCTTCTCAGCGTGCGCCTCGGCGAGACGGGCCTCGACCTCGATCTGCGTCGCGTTGCCCTGGGGCAGCCGCGCGGGCCCGTAGGGCACCGGCGGCTGGTCGGTGGCGATGCCCTCCTGGTACCAGAAGGCGACGCTCGACAGCAGGTCCGTGCGCTCTCCGAACGCGGACTTCACGGCGCCCTGCGCGTCGAACGTCCAGCCCTTGTGCTCCATCACGAAGCGCAGCGAGCGGGTGAACGGCACCGGGTCTGCCAGGTGCCAGCGATAGGCGGTCATGCGCGAGCCGAGGCCGGTGCCCTCGGCGACGGGCACGCCGGCGTACGGCCCGTCGTCGACGTGCAGCCCCCACGCGTCGTTGAAGTAGTCCTCGCTGCCCGTGCCCTCGATCGAGGGCCTGGCCTCGCCGTCCACGTAGAAGAGGTCGTCCCCCTCGCCGAACCAGCCGGCCTCGGCCTGCACCGCCGAGAGCACCGTGCCGACGAAGTGCCCACGCCCGTGCACGCTCAGGATCTCGTAGGGCGAGCCGTCCGGCGGCGCCGGCAGCGCCTGCCGGTACCACGCGTGGAAGTAGGGCGTCGTCTCGGGCAGCGACGCCAGCTTCGCCCAGTCCACGTGGTAGTAGAGGTTGTTGACGCGGCGGCGCCCCTCGTTCGTCACCGTGATCCGGCACGAGCGGCGGAAGGGCATCGGCCAGTAGCTGTTGCGCGAGCGTCCCTCCGAGCTCGCCCGCACCATCAGCGACCGCACCGGCCGCTCGAACCCGTGACCCACCGAGAAGAAGTCGCCGAGCGGCGTGTCGACGCTCGGCACGGCGCTGCCGTCGTAGTAGACGCGCAGGCGCAGCAGCCGCGGCCAGCCGTACTCTCCGTCGGCCACCGTCAGCCAGATGTGACTGACGACGCCCGGGCCCGCGAGATCCGCGAGCACGGTCGTCTCCCCGGGGATCGGCCGCGCGCTGTCGTCGTTCGAGCGCGGGTCGGGGCTGTTGGAGGAGGAGCGGCCGGCGAGAAAGTCCTTCCGCTCGAGCAGGTGGAAGGGGTCGGGGAGCCCCACGGGCGGTTCGCCCGCGAGGGCGGGGCCCGGCGCCACGATCAGCAGCGCCAGCGCCGTGAGGACGGAGGCGGGGACGATTCTCATGGACGCACCTCAGGCGGTCGTGACTATCT
This sequence comes from Vicinamibacteria bacterium, assembly GCA_044229815.1. Lineage (GTDB taxonomy): Bacteria > Acidobacteriota > Vicinamibacteria > Fen-336 > Fen-336 > DATBSL01. The sequence continues at coordinate 1,660 of JBGASI010000642.1, forward strand.
CACGGTTCTCGGCGCTGGGGCTCTCCGGCCAGGAATAGACGGCTCGCCGCCTTTGTAGTCCGGACAGTGACAGCGAAACGTCAGGGAGCGGGTTGCCGCGCCGCGGTGTCCAACCCCCTGAGCGCAGACGCGAGGTGGTCCATGAAAGCCCTTCTGCCCGCCGTGTCGTTCCTGGCCGTGGCGCTCTTCCAGACACCCGACGGCCGCCCTCAGGAAGCGGCCCGGCCGGCGCCTCCGCCCCCGACCGCGACGACACGCCGCCCCCCGCAGATCGCCATCGAGGCCTCCGAAGGCCAGCCCGGAGCGGTCATCGCCGTCACCGGGATGGACGTGCAGGCGGTGGTGAAGGGCTTCCTGGCCGAGACGACGGTCACGCTGACGCTCGCCAACAGCGGCGGCCGGCCGCTGGCCGGGGAACTCGTCTTCCCGTTGCCCGAGGGGGCTGCGATCTCGGGCTACGCGCTCGACGTGAACGGCGAGATGGTCGACGGCGTGGTGGTCGAGCACCACGAGGCCCGGATCGCCTTCGAGAAGGAGGTGCGGCGGCGCGTGGACCCCGGGCTCGTCGAGTGGGCGGCCGGCAACAACTTCCGGACGCGCGTCTGGCCGATCCCGGCGCAGGGCGCGCGCACCGTGCGGGTCCGCTACGTGAGCCGCCTGGCGCTGCGCGGCGCCGCCGAGGGCCGCGAGGCCGTCTACGTCCTGCCGCTCGCGACGCGCGACCGCATCGGCGAGCTCACGCTGCGCGTGGAGGTCGATCATACGGGCGACAAGCCGCAGGTTCGCTCGGACGCGCCGGCGGGTTTCGCGTTCGGTCGCTGGGAGGACCGCTACGTGGCGCAGGCGCGGCTCTTCGACTTCCAGTCCGAGCAGGACCTGGTC
>JBGASI010000643.1:0-2537 GCA_044229815.1 Vicinamibacteria bacterium
ACCAGGCCGCGCGCGCTTCGGACCTCGCCCACCTCAGCGCCTCGCGCGGCGGCCTCGCGGCACAGGCGCGCGGCGGGCCGACGGCGCTTTCGCCCGGCTGCGGGCCTGCGCCGCCTTCGCGAGTTCCCGGACGATGCGCGTCACGAGGCGAGCCGGCACCGGCCCGGCCAGCGGGAAGCGCACGGTGCCCTTCGCGACCTCGTACGACGCCAGCTCCGGCCCGAGCGCGGCCCGGAGCGTCTCGCCGACCGGGTAGAGCGACCAGTGGCGCTTCCAGCCCGCGAAGTAGACGACGTACTCGCCGTCCAGCTCGTAGGTCGGGATCTGGTAGCTGATGGCCTCTTCCGCGCCCGGCAGCGCCTTGCGGATGATCCCGCGGACCCGCTGCAGCACCGCCTGCACCTCGGGAGGAAACCTGGCGATGTAGGCATCGACCACACTGACATCCTTCCTGGCCATGGCGCTGACTCTACACCTCCGGCCCGGGTGTCGGCACTCCGAACGCACGAGGTCCGGGCCGCCGCGTGCCCCGGGAGCGCGGGGGTGCTAGGCTTCGGGCGACGCCAGGAGAGAAATGTCGATTCTGAAGATAGCCCGCATCGGCCACCCCGTGATCCGCGCCGCCGCCCGGCCCGTGCCGAAGAAGGCCTTCGCCGATCCGCTGTTCCAGAAGCTGATCGACGACATGCACGAGACCATGTACGAGTACGAGGGCGTCGGCGTCGCGGGGCCGCAGGTCCACGAGAGCTGGCGGCTCGCCGTGATCGAGGTGCCCGGCAAGGACGACCGCACGCGCGCCGAGGTCCCGTTCATGGTGCTCGTCAACCCGGTGGTCACCCCGCTCGGGGACGAGCGCGAGAGCGCCTGGGAGGGCTGCCTCTCGGTGCCCGAGCTGCGCGGCGTGGTGCCCCGCTTCAAGCGGATCCGGCTCGAGGCCCAGGACCGCGAGGGCAAGCCGTTCTCGCTCGAAGCCACCGACTTCCTGGCCCGGGTGATCCAGCACGAGTGCGACCACCTCGACGGCCACGTCTACCTCGACCGCATGGCCGACATGCGCACGCTCGCGTTCCTCAAGGAGTTCGACGAGCACGTGGCGAACGCCGACGACGAGGAGACGGAGCAGGAGTAGAGGCGGCCGGCGGCCTCAGCGCCGGGCGAGGGCCTGGGCGATCGCCTTCTCGGCGAGCGGGGCCATCACCGCGTAGCCGGCCGCGTTCGGGTGCAGGCCGTCGCCCGTCAGCTCCGAGCGCAGGTAGCCGCGCGCGTCGGACACGGCGGAGGCGTAGTCCAGGTAGACGTGGCCGTTCGCCCGGGCGTAGGCCGCGAGCCACTCGTTGAGCGCGCGCAGCGTGGCCGGCGGGCGGTCGGTCGAGCGGTTGAGCGGCGTGCCCTTCGCGTCGGTCTTGTCGTCGCTGATCGGCAGCAGCGAGGCCAGCACGACGCGGATGCCGTGCACGCGCGCCAGCTCCGCCATGTCGGCGAGGTTCGACTGGATCGCCTCGGGCGTCGTGCGGCCCGCGTTGCCGGCCACGTCGTTCGTGCCGGCCAGGATCACCACCACGGCCGGCTTCAGCTCGATCACGTCGGCGCGGTAGCGCAGGAGCATCTGCGACGAGGCCTGCCCGCCGATGCCGCGGTTGAGGTAGGGCTTGCCGGGGAAGAAGCCGCCGCCCTCGGGCTTGGACCAGTTGTCCGTGATCGAGTCGCCGAAGAAGACGACGCGCGTCTCGCCGGGTTTCGCGGGCTCGAGCGCGGCGTTGGCCCCCGCGTAGCGCGCGAGGTTGCCGAAGTCCGAGGCCACGAACTGCAGGCAGTCGACCCGCTCGGCGCCCTCGAAGCGGCTGCAGCCGTTCGGCCAGACGGGAAACTTCCACTCGGCCGGCTTGGGCGCCCACTGGCCCGGGAAGGCCGGCGACGCCGCCTGGGGGCCGCTCGGCGGCGCCTGGGAGAACGCGGGCGATGCGGCGACGGCGACGGCCAGCGTGAGCGACAGGGCGCGCAGGTTCATCGGGACGGCCTCCTCGCGGCGAGCATACAACGCGGGCCCGGCGCGCCGCTCAATCGTCCTGCCGCCGCAGCGGCACGAGCGTCACGGGTCCGAGCAGGCCGGAGTCGCGCAGCGGCCAGCGCGACGCGTCGAGCGGCTTGTAGTCGACGCCCACGACGTTGGCGTCGCGGAAGAGCTTCCACGGGACGCCGCGACGGTCGAGGTCGCGCACGCGGTTCGCGGCGAGGTTCGTCACCTCGAGCTCCAGCGTGTTCAGCCCGGGGCGCAGGCCTTCCAGCACCAGCGAGAACGGCGGGCACCACAGCGTGCCGAGGGCGCGGCCGTTCAACCGCACGCGCGCGGTCTCGGCCACGGCGCCGAGGTCGAGCCGCCAGGCGGTCGCCTGGCCGCCCGGGCGCGCGAAGCGGATCGAGTAGCGGGCCGTGCCGGCGAAGCGGCGTGCGTCCTCGTCCTCGCGGGCCGTCCAGGACCCGAGCGCGCCCGTCTCGAAGCCCGACGGCAGCACGGGCCCGCCCTCGACGAAGCGCAC